>DPMS01000335.1 GCA_003541285.1 Actinomycetota bacterium | reverse complement strand
ACCTGGCGGCGGGCCGCCCCGACCGTCCGGAGCAGGGCGGATTCCCTGGTGCGCTGGACCACCAGGATCGAGAAGGTGTTGGCGATGGTCAGGACTGCCACCAGCAGGGCGATCGCGGCGAATACGAGCAGGAAGTCGTCGAGGAACCCGAGGAACTGCGAGTTGACGGCGTCCGTGTTATCCCGGATGACGTCTGTGCCGCTGACGACCTGCACGCCGGGGGGAAGCACGCGGGCGATCCTGGAAACGAGCTCGGGCTGGCTGATGCCCGGGGCTGCCGCCACCAGCACTTCGGATATCTTCCCGGGCTGCGTCAGGTATTTCTCCGCTGCCTGCAGGGTGAACGCGGTGAAGGTGGACTGACCGAAGCCGGGGGCGGTGCCGAAGTCGGCCAGTCCGACGATCCTGGCTCTGATGGGCTGGGGTGTCTCGACCGTCGTGACGTCTCCGACCCTCAGGTGCCCGCTGGTGGCCGCCCCGCGGTTGATCAGCACCTCATCCGGGGACCTGGGGGCCCGTCCCTGCACGATCCGGTAGGGATTGAGCGCCGGGTCAGAGACCCAGTTCCCGGCGGTCCGAGGAGGGCCGTTGCCGCCGACGGCGTTGCCGTCCGCCCCGAGGATCTGGCCGTAGCCGGTGATGGAGGGCTGCGCGTCGGCGACGCCGGGCACGTTTCTCACCGTTGTAAGGAGAGATGCCGGGATGGGGGTCCGGGGTGCTTTGATCCCCGAGCCCACCGCCGTCGCGCTCCGGACGACCGCACTCGTGCCCGCGCCGGCGCTGGTGAACAGCTTGTTGAAGTTCGCGGTGAGCGTGTCGCCTAGGGCCAGTGCACCTGACAGGAACGCTACCCCGAGGACCACGGCCAGGAAGGTCCCGGCGAACATCCGCTTCCGTGCCCACAGGCCCCTGATCGCTAGCGCGAGCATAGTGGCCCCCTTAGGCCGCGAGCGACTTGAGACGGTCGAGCACCGTGTCGGGTGCTGGTGACACGAGCTGGCCGGCGATCTTGCCGTCCGCAAGGAAGATGGCGATCTGCGCGGCGGACGCCGCGCGAGGGTCGTGGGTAACCATCACGACCGTCTGCCCCAGATCGGTGACGGCCTGGCGGAGGAAGGACAGCAGCTCCCAGCTGGCGTGGGAGTCCAGGTTCCCGGTTGGCTCGTCGGCGAAGATGATCTCGGGCCTGGCGGCGAGGGCACGCGCGACTGCCACGCGCTGCTGCTCCCCGCCCGACAGTTGCGAGGGACGGTGATGCCGCCGGTCCCCGAGGCCAAGCGTGCTGATCACCTGGCTGGTCCACGCAAGGTCGGGCCTCCTGCCCGCGAGCAGCAGCGGCAGCGCGATGTTCTCTTCGGCGGTCAGCGCCGGCAACAGGTTGAACGCCTGGAAGACGAACCCAATCCGGTCTCGCCGCAGCACGGTCCGCTGATGGTCACTAAGTGTCCCGAGCTCGACATCGCCGATGAACGCCTGGCCGGAATCGAGGCCGTCCAGACCGGCCAGGCAGTGCATCAGGGTCGACTTCCCTGATCCCGACGGGCCCATGACCGCCGTGAAGCCGCCCCTGGCGAACGACACCGACACGTTGTCGAGCGCGGTGACTGCCATGCCCCCGCTGGCGTAGCGCTTCGTTGCGTCCACCGCCCGGGCCGCGGCGGTACTGCGCGTGGTGGCTCTCTGGTTCATCGCCCGCCTCCTGGGATGCTCCGGGACTCCCCCGAGACATCCACATTAGTCACGTATCAATATAATAGCAAATCTGAACTATCTTGTACTTGAACTGGTGGCTTCCCGGCAGCGGCCCGACTATTTGTATAGACGATCTGTCTAATCAGACTGTAACACCAAATGCCCTACACTCAAGCTCGTGTGTCCTCGCCCCTACCAACTCGGCCGCCGGCAAGCCGCCGCCGAGGAGACCCGCGCGCGGATCATCGCCGCAGCCCGCGAGCTCCTCACGGCAAAGGGCGGGCTGGCGGGCTTCACGGTCGATGCCGTGGCGCGCGAGGCCGGCGTCGCACGGATGACGGTCTACTACCAGTTCGGCTCCAGGATGGGACTCCTCGAGGCGCTCTTCGACACCCTCGCCTCCCACCGCGGCGCCGGCCAGCTCGTCACTGCGATACACCGCCCTGACCCGCTAGCGGGGCTGGCGGAGTTCATCGAGGCCCTCGGCCGCTTCTGGAGCTCAGACCGTCCCCTCGTCCGCCGCCTTCAGGGACTGGCGGCGATCGACCCCGACTTCGAACAGGTCTGGCAAGCCCGCGAGGCGCTGCGCCGCCAGGGTCTCCAAGCCCTCGCCGAACGGATCGCCCAGACGCATGGCCAGCCAGGTCCCGGCACGATTGACGAGGCGGTGGACATCCTTTATGCGCTCGTCGCCTTCGAGACCTTCGATAGCATCGCCGGGACCACGCGGCCATATGAGCAGGTGGCACCGGTGATCTACCGGCTGGCGCTGACCGCGCTCGGCCTCGGCGCCACCGGCGACGCCCCCCGGTTGGCTCATCCGCGAAGATGATCTCGGGTCGGGCGGCGAGGGCATGTGTGCGGAGTGCCTCCGGCTGTGCGCCCGGCCACCGGTAGGAGCCTCACCGCATCGGAGGCTGACCGGCCTCGCCGGAGCGGAGAACACCGCCCCGCCTGCGCGCCGTGAAGACCCAGCAGGATCCGGTTCACTGGCACCGCCGGGAGCCCTGCTGCCCGGCTACCTGAATCGGGCCCTCGGAAGCTGACCGGCGG
>DPMS01000011.1 GCA_003541285.1 Actinomycetota bacterium | reverse complement strand
CCGATCAACATCCAGTACACCAGCGGTACGACAGGTTTCCCCAAGGGCGCGACCCTGTCCCACCACAACATCCTGAACAACGGCTTCTTCATCGGTGAGGGCTGCCGCTACACCGAGCAGGACAGGGTCTGCATCCCGGTGCCCTTCTATCACTGCTTCGGCATGGTCCTGGGCAACCTCGCCTGTACCACTCACGGGGCCTGCATCGTCATCCCATCCCCCGGCTTCGAGCCGGCCACCGCACTGGCCGCGGTGCAGGCGGAACGGTGCACCGCCCTGTACGGCGTGCCCACCATGTTCATCGCCGAACTGGGGCTGCCCGATTTTGCCTCCTATGACCTTTCGACGCTGCGCACGGGCATCATGGCCGGCTCACCGTGCCCGGTCGAGGTCATGAAGCGCGTGGTCAGCGAAATGAACATGACCGAGGTGACCATCTGCTACGGGATGACGGAGACATCCCCGGTATCCACCCAGACCCGCGCCGATGACGACATGGACCGGCGGGTGTCCACCGTGGGCCGGGCGCACCCGCACGTGGAGGTGAAGATCATCGACCCGGAGACGGGCCTGGCCGTCTCCCGCGGTGTCCCCGGTGAGCTGTGCACCCGCGGGTATTCGGTCATGCTCGGCTACTGGGCTGACGAAGAGCAGACCCGGCAGGTGATCGACCCTGCCCGCTGGATGCACACAGGTGATCTCGCGGTCATGGACCCTGACGGGTACCTGAACATCGTGGGCCGGATCAAGGACATGGTCATCCGGGGCGGGGAGAATATCTACCCGCGCGAGGTCGAGGAGTTCCTCTACACTCACCCGGCGATCGAGGATGTCCAGGTGATCGGGGTCCCCGACGCGAAATATGGCGAGGAACTGTGCGCGTGGGTCAAGCTGCGCCCCGGCACCGAACTGAGCCTGGAGGATCTGCGGGAGTTCTGCACCGGCAAGATCGCCCATTTCAAGATCCCCCGTTACCTGCGCATCACCAGCGATTTCCCGATGACGGTGACCGGGAAGGTGCAGAAGTTCAGGATGCGCGAGGTATCGGTCGGCGAGCTTGATCTGGCCGACGCGGAACGTACGCCCACCGCCTGACCAGCCGACTGCGGGCCAGGCGGCCCCGCCCGCCCGCGGCGAATCCCGCCGGGATTCGCCGCGGGCGACAGCTGCCGGCAGGCGGGGGCGTTACCGCTGCTGGCGGGGTGGCCGGATGGGATGACGCCGGCGAAAGTCCCGCGCGGGATGAGGCCAGCCGCCAGCCGGGCACACTTCAACCACATGGAAATGCCCTTCGTGCTGTCAGGTTCGGGGTGAGCAGCCGGCCGCGCTTGCCTCTACTGACACGGCCGTGGACCGGCTGGCGGTTCAGGCCCGCCATGGCGGGGCCGTTTCGCGCTGGTTCATCCGGGTAGCGCCTCGCGGTCAGGCACCGTGGCCAGTGGCATACCCAGCCAAATGGCCACTCTGCGCTCACAGAGCATTTCGAATAGTTACTATGCAAGGCTAGGAATCCGGGGGCGCGACCAGCGGGAACCTCAGCGCCCGCATGCTCGCTACCCATCGCCGTGGCCAGCCGCTGACCCAGCCGCTGGCCTCAGGCCCGGACCGGACCGGGCCCGCCGCGGCCCCACTGTCAGGAAGGACGATGCCGTGCCGGCTGGATGGCCCAGGCAGTGTGCCAGCCGAACTCCCAGGAGGCTTGCCGCTGCCGCCAGCGGCCTGTGCCTCAGCCTGCTCGCCGCTGCCTGCTCGGGCCTAGCCAGTCCTGCGGGCCAGCCCCGGCAGACCCACCCGGCCGGCCAGCCAGCCTCCTCGCTGCCCGAACCCGCGGCCCGCGCGCCGATGGCCCTCCAGATCACCCCGGCCGCCTATCAGCTTCCGTCCGGGATCGCCCGCGAGGTGGTCTTCGCCCAGTCCGGCGGGCTGCTCATCGCCGGGGGGCTCACCCAGCGGTCGGCGGCCACGGACGCGATCACCCTGCTCAATCCCGAAACCGGCAAGCTGACGCCGGCAGGCCGGCTGGCCGCGCCCACCCATGACGCCGCCGGGGCCATGCTGGCGGGCCGTCCCTATGTCTTCGGCGGCGGCGCACAGGCCAGCGTGGGGCGCGTCCAGGCGCTCAATCGCCACCGCACCGCCACCGTGGCCGGCCAGTTGCCGGGGCCGCGTTCGGATACCTCAGCGGTCACCCTGGGCGCGACCGCCTATCTGATCGGCGGGTACGACGGCCTCAGCTATGACGCGAACGTGCTGGCCACCACGGACGGCAGGCGTTTCCGGACGGTGGCGACGCTGCCGGTGCCGGTCCGCTACCCGGCAGTGGCCGGTGCGGGCAACCGGATCTGGGTCTTCGGCGGGCAGAGCCGGGCTGGTCTCACCAACGTGATCCAGCAGGTCGAACTCACCACCGGCCGGGTGACGATCGTGGGCCACCTGCCAGCCCCGACCACCGGGGCGGTGGCCTTCGGGCTTGGCAGCCGGATCTACATCGCGGGCGGGCAGATCTGGCTGCCCGGCGGGCCGCCCACTCACGGCGGGCCGCCGGCGACGCCCGGGCGCCAGCTCGCCACCAGCAATGCGGTGCTGGCCTTCGACCCCGCGCAGCACACGGTGACACTCGCCGGCAGCCTCCCGGTCCCGGTGGCAAACGCCGCGGCGGCCGTCCTCGCCGGGACAGCCTTCCTGGTCGGCGGCAACAACGGCCAGCGGCAGGTGCCCACGGTCACCCGGCTGCGCCTGGTCGCGCCTTCGGCCGCCCTCCCCCCGGCCAGCCCGGGCACCGGCACGGTCGCGGCCGGCCTGACCCAAGCAGCCCCGGTGCCAGCGGGATCCGTGCAGCTAGCGACCGCCCTGACAGCGGGCGTCAGCAGCTCAATCCTGGCCAGCGCACCCTGGCTGGGGCCCGCGCACGGCAGGGGTCATCTCGCGCCCCACTCGGACCCGTCGGTGCTCCCGGGAGACATCCTGATCGCCGACAACTGGAACAACCGCCTGCTGATCGTCGACCCGCAGGGACGGATCAGATGGAAGTTCCCACGACATGGCGATCTCGCCCCCGGCCAGACCTTCCTGCTGCCCGACGACGCGTTCTTCTCACCCAACGGCCGGTACATCATCGCTACCGAGGAAGAGGACTCGGTCATCAGCGTGATCGACATTGCCCGGCACAAGATCGTCTACCGGTACGGGACGCCAGGGGTGCCCGGAAACTGGGCCAACCATCTGGCCAACCCCGATGACGCGATGCTGATGCCAGGCGGCACGATCATCGCCGCTGATATCGAGAACTGCCGGGTCCTGCTGCTCAGGCCGCCTTCCCACCGGCCGCGACGGGTCATCGGCCGGACCAGCGTCTGCGGCCATAACCCGGCACGGGAGTTCGCGAGCCCCAACGGCGCTTTCCCGACCACCAGCGGCAGGTACCTGGTCACCGAGATCAACGGTGACTGGGCGAACTCGATCAGCCTCAGTGGGCACGCGTACTGGTCCACCCACCCGCCCGGTGTGTCCTACCCCTCGGACACCAATGAGATCTACCCGAACCGGTACCTGACTGCCGACTACTCATCCCCGGGGCAGGTAGTCGAGTTCGATGCCCGCGGCCGACTGCTGTGGCGCTTCGGCGGGCTCAACCACCCCTCCCTGGCCCTGCCCCTGCCCAACGGCGACATCCTGGTCAACGACGACTACAACGACCGGGTCATCGTCATCGACCCCATCACCAACCGCATTGTGTGGCAGTACGGGCACACGGGCGTCTCCGGTACGTCCCCCGGCTACCTCAACGACCCCGACGGGGTCGACCTGGTTCCCCCCGACTCGATGCTGATCACGCATGCCGCCACGATGGGGCGGCCCTGACAACCGCCCTGCCTACGCGAAATGCGGTGGGCCTGGCTCTAAGGCGACCGAGTCTCCTGGACTCGCCTCCAGACGGGCCAGCAGGTCCTGGGTGGCGGCGGTGATCACATCAACCGCCTGGTTGAAGATCTCCGCGTTGTGCGGGGCGGGCAGGCGGAATCCGCCTACCGTCCGCACGTACTGGAGCGCAGCAGCACGCACGTCCTCGTCAGTCACCCCGACGGCGTACGGTGCGCGCAAAGTCTTGATGTTGCGGCACATAAGGTGACGCTACGCCACGGTAACCCTGGTGTGGGCAAGCAGTGCATAAATCATCATCAAGCCGGGCATAAGCCGGCGGCATCCGGGTCCTGGCCTGGTCACAGAGCCAGCACCGGGTGTGACGGCGGATCCCGCCCAGTGCCGGTCACCGGGGCCACACCGGCGCGACCGCCGGTGTACGGCCGGTGTACGGCCGTCACCGGTAGCTCGGGTAGGGCTCATCGGCCGGCACGATCTGCACCCCCAGCGGGAACAGCGAGATCGGGATGATCTTGAAGTTGGCGAGCCCGAGGGGGATGCCGATGATCGTTAGGCAGAGTGCGATCCCGGTCAGCAGGTGGCCGATCGCCAGCCACCAGCCGAACAGGACGATCCAGATGATGTTGCCGATGAGCGACCCGACGCCGGCGTCCCCCCGGGGCGCGATGGTCCGGCCGAACGGCCACAGCACATAGTTCGCGATGCGGAAGGAGGCGATCCCGAGCGGGATCGTCACGATGAGGAAGAACAGGAGGAAGCAGGCCAGCCCGGCCAGCGCGTAGGCGATGGCCATCCAGATGCCACACAGCACCAGCCAGATCACGTTGAGGATGGTTCTCACCGCATCACCGCCCCCGCATGACCGGTTCCCGTATCGTACCGATGATCTACCTGCAGTTTATCAAGATGGCTTCGCCCAGCCCCGGGCCCCGGCCAGCGCCCGGGCGGGAGGCCCCGGGCGGGGAACCGAACTAGCGGAACCG
>DPMS01000014.1 GCA_003541285.1 Actinomycetota bacterium | reverse complement strand
GTGTCTGCCTCGGGGGCTGTGACCGCCGCGGCGGCGGTCAGGGCGGCAGTGGCCACGGACGGCAGCGACCCGCCCAGCAGGTGCGCTCGCCGCACCTCCTCGGCGCCCACCCCGGCCGCCCAGGCAACCGCCTCGATCATCACGCCCTCGAGTGCGCCCTGGCGTAGTTCGCCCGCCAGCAGCCGGGCCAGGAACGCGCGCTCGCCCGGGGTGGCCCGGCCGAACAGTTCCGCCAGCAGCCGCCTGCGGGTGGCCTGGCTGCCTGCCCCGGCCGCGGCGCCCACCTCGGCGAACACGGCATCGGTCTCGCTCACCGTGAGCGCGGGAGCGTCGTCCCCGGCTTGGCTGTGCCCCGTGAGCAGTTCTGAGATTGCCGCGTAGCCCACCCCGATCTGGCGCTGGGTCAGCTCACCGGACAGGAAGGCGACAACGACGGGGACCTCGGCCGGGCTCGCCTCGCGCAGCAGACGGGCGATTTCGCCGATCTTGGTGCCGCGCCGGGAGGTGGCGGTCACCGCCTCCGACGTGCGCACAAGCTCCCGTAGCAACACAAAGGCATTGTGCCGCACGACCCTGGCAGCCCAGCATGCACACGGGTGCGCCGCCGGGCGAGGGCACTGGGTGGTCACAGATACGCAACGAAACCTATGCTTTGTGGCTTTTGGCCCTTGACTCGATTCGTACGGGAGAGTAAGCGTGGGACCGGATAGTCCCGGGATGACCACAGTTACACCGACGGCCGTCCCGACTGATGGTGCCCGCTCACGTGGCAAGGTGGCCGTGCACCCCAGATACTTCCTGGAGCCGTCATGACCTCACTTGGTACAACCGTCCCAGCCGGGCCCGTACAGGGCCGGGTCCGCTGGCGCCGCTTCGCTGCCATTTTCATCCCGGCGTTCCTCGCCATCGCGGTGGTGCTCTTCCTGGTGGCGCAGGGCGCGATCGGTGTATCCTTCGCCATCTCCGGCACGCCATTCACCGTCAAAGCGAGCCAGATAACCGGTACCGGCTTCGAGCAGTGGGGCTCCGCGGACGCAGATATCAATGGCACCCTCCACCCGGTGTTCGTGTCCTCGTTCAACTCGGCGAGCCTGAGCGACCTATGCCAGGGCGTCAGCACACCGTTCCCCGGGCCATTCGCCAACCTGCTGGTCACCGCCGGTGGCGGTGGAACGGCGGCGACCGCCACCAATCTGGTGGTCGACGCCGTGAGCCTGACCGCTGACAGTGCCACCTTCAACAACATCAACATCGGCCAGGACCCCAACTCGTTCACCAGCCCCACGCCCACCGGACTGCCTAACGGCACGTTCGGACAGGCGGCCAGCAGCGTGAACATCACCAACGCCAATCAGTCGGCCCTGGCGACCTCGGCGGGGGTGTTCACCCTACCTGGCCTCGGCATCAAGTTCAGCTCGGGCGGCTGCCCGTAGCCGGGGCTGAGCGAGGGGCCCAGCCGGGCAAAGCCCGGCTGGGCCCCTCGCTCACAGGACTCCGGCGCAGCAGGGCAGGAACCGTGGAAGGTGATGCCGCCACAGCGGATGAGTCATCCCCGGCAGCGCAACGGTATGTGCGCCATTGCTGATCCGGCGGCCGGATGACCGGATGTCGACCCTGGCCATCGACCGCCAGCAATAGGCTGAGACTGCGGGCGGATCGGCCAGCAGTAAGTGGCTGACCGGGCCCGGGAGGCCTCCCCCCCATCGGCGGATTCAGCCAGAACACTGAGGTCAAGATGAGATGACGGACACAACCGCGGTCGACGACGTACCGCCGCGCGGCGGCTGGTTCAGGCGGGCCCGCCTGCGCTTCCGCACCTGGCGGCGTACCCGGCCGTTCTGGGGTGGTCTGCTCACACTGCTTGGCGGCGCCGAGGTCCTGCTATCCGAGAAGGCCCCGATTCCGGTCATCGTCCATCTGGGGGCGCAGGGACTTGCCGGCTATCTGGTGCCCATCGTCATCGTCCTGTGCGCGCTGCTGCTCTGGTTCAATCCCGCGCAGCGGCTCTTCTATTCGATCCTGGCCGTCATCGCTTCCCTCGCCACCCTCATCACCGCCAATCTCGGTGGCTTCCTGCTGGGGATGCTGCTGGGCATTGCGGGGGGCTCGCTGGCCTTCGCCTGGGTCCCGGGCGCGGGGCCCAAGCGCGGCAGGCGCCGCCGCCGTGGGGGTCCAGCCGAGGAAGGACCGTCTGCGGGGCTTGCGCTGGTAATCGGTGACCAGGAGCACGGCGATCAGGAGCCCCAGGCTGGCAGCCCGGAGGAGACAGAGACCGAGCAACTGTGGCCGGGTCCTGGCGGATCGGGCGGCCCGCGGGGCGGTGACACGGAGTCCTCCTGGCCGGATCCGGGACCGGCCAGCGGCGGTGGCCGTGCGGACGCCCCGCCGGGCGCACGGTGGAGGCATCGCCGGGACCGGCGGTGCGCTGTGCCGCCGGTCGGCAGCACCCTGCTGGCCGTTCCCGTGCCTGTCGCGCTGGCACTGGCTGCCTGGGCTCCTTTCACCGCGCCGACGGCAGGGCCGCTGACCGGCCCGGGCGGAAGCGCGGCACCGGCGATCGCCACGGCGACGGCCACATCCACCCCGACGGCCACATCCACCCCGGCACCTACGTCCA
>DPMS01000705.1 GCA_003541285.1 Actinomycetota bacterium | reverse complement strand
AGCCTGCCGAGCACGATGATGATCAGGTGATCGGCGGTCAGCGCGATCTCGCTCATCAGATGGCTGGAGACCAAGACGGTGCGGCCCTCGGCGGCCATCGACTTCAACAGCTGCCGGATCCAGCGGACGCCCGCGGCGTCTAGCCCGTTGACCGGCTCATCGAAGATCAGCACCGCGGGGTCGGCGAGCAATGCCACGGCGATGCCGAGCCGCTGCTTCATCCCCAGCGAGAACTCCCTGACGCGCCGGCCCGCCACCCCCGCCAGCCCGGTCGCCTCCAGCACCTGCGCCGCCCGGCGCCGCCCGATCCCGTTGCTTTGCGCGATGGACAGCAAGTGAAACCAGGCGGTCCGCCCCCCATGCACAGCGGTCGCATCCAGCAGCGAGCCGGCCACGTGCAGCGGGCGGATGATCTCCTGGTAGCGGCGGCCCCCAACCAGCGCCCGGCCCGACGTCGGGGCGTCCAGGCCCAAGATCACCCGCATCGTGGTCGTCTTCCCAGCGCCGTTAGGCCCCAGGAACCCGGTCACATGCCCCGGGCGCACCGTGAAGCTCAGGGCATCCACCGCCGTGACGGGCCCGAAGCGCTTGGTCAGCTGGTCCACCTCGATCACGACCGGGCTGACCGGAACACGCCCGGCAAGCAGCGGCCCGCTCGCGGCAATCCCTGCCTCCTCGGCTACGCGGGCCTTCCAGGGCATGCGTGCTGCGGTCCGGGCCTTCCCGAAGATCAGGTAAGCAAGGCCACCCCAGGGCACCGAGACGCAGATGACCACCGCCCAGGCCCACCTGGGCAGGTAGCGCACCTGGCCAGCCCGGGCCAGGTCGACCAGGCACCAAGCGGCAAACGCAACCGCCACAGCCACAGCCAGAACCGGTATTGCCACGGCAGATCCCGGCGGCAGGCTCATGTACCCTCACCAGCCCGGCCGTCAGCGATGACCCTGCACCCGCCCACCCGACTGGCGGCAGGTTCGCTGCCCAAGGCCCGCAACCCGGTCACCCACACCTCCCGGCAGTGTTCGCATGTCAAGGCGGCTCCGCAGCCCACCTTTCGACATATGTAGCCTACATGTGTAGACTGTATTGCATGAAGCTCACTCGGCCGCTGGAACGCGTGCTGCGGGTGTTCCTGGCCGACGTGTCTGCACGGCGCTACGGCTACGACCTGATGAAGGCAGCCAAGCTCCCAAGCGGCACCCTGTACCCGATGCTGGCCCGGCTGGAAGACGAGGGCCTAGTCACCTCGGAGTGGGAACCCCTGCCCGGCGACGGCAGCGGACGGCCACCCCGCAAGTACTACCAGCTCACCGGGGAGGGCATCCGCGTAGCCCGCCTCGAACTCGCCCAGGCCCCGGTTCCCGCGCGGCGCGTACGGCACGGCACGGCGCAGCCCATGCCCGGAGGCACGCAGTGAGCCGGGAACCGCGCATCCAGCGGATATGTGAGCGGCTCATCCGTGCTGCCTGCCGCCGGCTCCCTGAAGACATGCGTGCTGAGCGCTCCCGGGAATGGGCAGCTGAGCTGCCAGCCATCCTCAACGACCAGAGCATTCGCCCGGCGCTCCGGCGCGCCGTGCGGGCACTCACCTACTCGGCCGGCATCGCCAGGACCACCTGGCAGCTGGGCCGGGCCGGCAGGGGCGCCCGGCCCAAGCGGACCTCGCATTGGCGGGACGGCGCCATGCAGGTCCGGCCCGCCAATGTGGCAGTACGCGCGGTCGTCGGCCTTGTTATCTGGCTCCTGGTGGTCTTCACCGTGATCTCGCTGGTGCGCGCGTTTCCCCATGTCCACGGCTGGCAGCTCACCCTTGGCATGGGCTTGGCGGCTGGCTTCGATGCTTTCTGCCTCGCCGACATTGCATGTGCCGACCAGGTGCGCTACCTGCCCAAGTGGGCGTGGGCACTCATCTGCCTCGCCCAGACACCGGGCGGCGGCATCATCTACCTAAGTATCGGCCGACTCGGCCGCGCACGGCCAATCCGGCCGGGATCAGAGCCGCCCGGCTCGGCGCAGCGGCCCTGACATGGAGGGTTCATGACGCGGGCATTCAGGATCGAGCTAAACGGTTCACGCCAGGTACCGCGGCGGACGACCTGAGCTGGCGTCACGGTCAGCCCGGGGCGGGTGACCGGTTTCCCGGCCCGAAACCCGGGGACGCATAATGCCCTGTCTGTGCCTCCCGGCTATAAGCCGCCATGCGAGCGCTGCCCGCACATAAGGCGGCTACTTGCGCATCGGCCACGGGACTGCCAATCACGCTCTGTGATCGACATTGGGCCGCCGCGCGGACGTATCGACTGCGGCGAGCGCCCGCTATGCGGTACGTGATCGCGAACCAGCTCCGCGGGCTCCCGTCCATGTCCCGCCTTGCTCCTGGCCGACGCGACGTACCTCAACGCGGCTTGTGCGGATGTTCGCGCCCCACAGCGGCGGGATCATCCGGGGTGTCGCGAGAGACGGCGATCAACGATGATGGGCCGGTGTTCACCCGAGAGCTGGACTACGACTTGCTGCGGCACGACGCCGCAGCAACCGATGCCATACGCGCACCGCGGCCGGCCCGGGCGGAGGTGCCCTTCGGCCGTAGACCTGGCTACGTCCCGCTCTCGGGCGGTGCATCCTTCGCTGACGTCAGCACGGTCGCCTCGTGATCACCGGACCTTCGGCCGGCAAGGCAACCGCCCTTCTTGCCTTGCACAGTGGACCCGGGTTCGTACTCCCCAACGCCTGGGATGCCGGCTCCGCCCGCATCCTGGAGCAGATCGGCTTCCCGGCCATCGCCACGACGAGTGCGGGCATCGCCTGGTCCTGCGGAGTCCCGGACGGAGGAGCGCTGGACCGCGGCACGATGCTCGAGCACGTCGCTCGCATCGTGGCCGCAGTCGGCGTGCCGGTGACCGCGGACCTCGAAGCTGGATACGGAGACACACCCGGCGACGTCGCCCGCACCGTGGCCCGGGCCGTGGAGATCGGGGCGGTGGGCGCCAATCTCGAGGACGCCGGAAAGAACGGGCTGTTCGGGATCGACGAGGCCGCCGGCCGCATCGCGGCTGCCCGGGCCGCGGCGCCCAGCGGCACCTTCGTGCTGAACGCCCGCGCTGACACCTACTTCGCAGGCATAAGGGGGACGTCTTCGCCGAGACGGTCCAGCGCGCGGTGCGCTACCTCGAAGCGGGGGCTGACTGCGTCTTCGTGCCAGGCGTCGTCGAACTGGGCGCGATTCGCCGGCTCGCCACCGCCATCCCCGGCCCCCTCAATGTGGTGGCAGGACTGGCGAACACCATCGACGCGCCCACGCTCTTCTCGCTGGGCGTCAAGCGGGTCAGCCTGGGCGGCAGCCTGGCCCGGGCCGCGCTCAGTATGCTGGAGCGCGCCGGCCGAGAGCTGCACGACTCCGGAACGCTCGGCTTCCTCGACAGCGCGATCGGCTACGCCGACCTGCAGCGACGCTTCAGCTCATGACCAAGTCACCCTGAACGCGGCATGACCGGATGGGTTTGGGGTGCGCATACGGGCGGGTGATCGATCCGGTGGCTGCGGTTTGAATCTCGCGTTACCGCACTAGGCCAACAACGTCCCAGTCCCGGGCGTGGCGCCGGAATGCGACAGTCATGCCCTCGGACTCCGCGGTGCGGACCATGCCCTGCGGCGGGTGGATGAAGACCCGGAAGTCATTGCGAGTGAACCATCGGTAGAGGTTCTCGGTGCCGAACTGGGCGCGGTTAATGGCGTTGGCTGCCGGGTGGCTGTAGGCCATTGCCTTGCGGGCGTGGCCGGCCGCAGATGTGAGCAGGGCGGCATAGTCCGGATAGCAGCACACGACACGGTGCAGTACGACGACATCCGCAGGCTCGACCTCGTCGGGCGCCTGTGCGATGTCGAGGAATCGGCGTGTGACCTGGTCCGTCATCCCGGCCTCGTCGAGCAGGCGGGCCGCCTCGGCCTCGTAGTTCTGTGAGATCTCCAGGTTGGTCACATGTGAGGCGCCCCGGCGAAGCAGTTCGACCTGGAGTTGCCCAACGCCGCCGCCGATCTCCAGGACCGTAGCGCGCTCAATCCCCCGCGAGGCGACGAAGTCGGCAATCCCCTGCGCCGCCGGGGTCAGGCCCCGCCGTTGATAGCGCTTCGTCTGACGTCGCGCGAAGCGGCCGGAAAAGACCGACTGATAATCGTCCGGATCGCAGCACTCGGGCACGGGGTCAGTATCTCCCTGTGACGCAGCGGATAAGCATGTCCAGTATGGCCGCCATCGGTGCACTTCGCGGCAGGTGAGGACGGTGCGGGAGCTGGGAACCATTGGTTACGCTGCTGTCGTCAGCAGTCTGTGATGGCTCTGGGGCGCCACGAAGCACCTTGCGAATGACCCTCCGACTTGACGCCGCAGTCGTGGAGTGTGTGCCCGGCCGGTGAGCGGTTCACCGGCTCGTGTGCGGTCCCGGGCCGATATTGCCCGACAGCGACGTCGTCGTCCACACGGGTGCTGGGATTATCTGATAGCTGCGCCGTTGTGGCCGATGAACGGCGCGAACCTGGGCACGCTCCTGCGCACTTGCGACGCGGTCGGCGCTTGCCTGGCGGTGCCGCGGC
Organism: Actinomycetota bacterium; assembly: GCA_003541285.1. Lineage (GTDB taxonomy): Bacteria > Actinomycetota > Actinomycetes > Streptosporangiales > Streptosporangiaceae > UBA9676. Next base: position 1,723 of record DPMS01000705.1, on the reverse strand, counting down.
TGCCGTGGGTTCCGGACGCGCTTGCCCGAGGGAACACGCTGCGGCAGCATGCGTGCGTGCACTGGACCGGCCGCGACGTGACCAGCTGGCTCGCTGCGCAGCGCTCAGCGGGGTCGTGGGTTGTCGGCGTGGAGCTGGCTGACGAAGCGGTCCGGCTCGCAGACCTGCCCGCCGCGCGACGGCGTACTGTGGCCGTGCTGGGGCACGAGCAGTCGGGCATCCCGCCCGAGGCGATCGAACTCCTTGACGTGGCCGTCGAGATCCCGATGATCGGAATCGGCGCCAGCCTCAACGTTGCCGTGGCCGGGTCACTCGTCCTGTACCGGCCCGCAGGCTTCCTCTAGCGAACTCCAGGTCCGTGAGGGTCATGCTCGCAGCGGCAGATGCGCGTGTTCCCAGCGCAGGATCACGATGGACAGTCTGTGCAGGATCCTCGGCGCACCCGGTGGGTCAAACCGTGCGATGTGCTGGGCCGCCGGCCGTGCGGAGACTCCTGCTGCCGCGCACCTACGGCGCCGTTATGCGCGACCGGGTGGCCGGCGATCGCGGCGGATGGGCTGTGCCCGAAGGCCCCGTTCTGGTGCCTCCTGCTGGCCGGGCGAACCGGCGGTCGTGCCGTGTTTGAATGGATGATCTGGATGATGGTTCAAGTCTTTGCTGACAGGCGGGTTGAGCTTGCCGCGCCAGGAATTCGCCTTGACTTGGCCGATGGCTGCGGCGGATAGTGCCAGGATGGCCGCGCAGGCGCCAGTGCCAGGCGACACAGGGACGCGCCGGTGGCGGTGGCCGGTCGGCGCGAGAATCTGGTTCATCTTTCTCGCCTGGATCTGCGCAGCAGGTGGCGCCATGGGGGCAGCCGCGCTCACCCAGGTGCCGGCTGTGGACGCGATCGTCACGGTGCTCGGCGGCGGGCTGGCCAGCTATGCGAGCGTCAGGTGCTGGGGGGTCAGCATCACGCTGACCCCCCAGACCCTGATAGTGCGGAACGTGTTCCGCCCCCACCACCTGCCGCTGACCCAGGTCCTGGAGGCCTGGCCAGGCGTGGATGGCATCGAGATCAGCATGAGCGGCCGCCGGCCGATCCGTGCAACGGCCGTCCAGAAGCCCGTGCTTGCGGACATGGCCGGCCGGCGGGCCAGGGCCGATAACATCGCCCAGGTCATCACCGACGCTGCCGCCACCCAGAAAGGCGTGCCCGCGGCCGCGCCTCCGCCGCTCATACCAACCAGCGGCGGTCAGCTGGCCGTGCGGGCCGGCATTGGCGTGGTGCTTCTGCTCGGGGCGTTCGTGGCGGCATTGCTGCCTGGGCGGGGCGCGGGACTGGTAGCCGGACTGTTCGGGACGGGGGGCATCCTCCTGGTCCTGATTCCTGCCCTGGTCTGGTACGCGGGCTGGAGACTGGACCGCAGGCGGCCACCTGGCCGCTGAGCTACCCGCCAGCAACGTCGTCGGCGCCGGCAGGCAAACAGGGGCGGGCACGGGAACGGTTCATATGCGCCCAAGGAATGCACCCCAGCCGCCGGCCGGCAGCGCGCCGATTCGGCGTCTGGCCGCGCCAATATCTTCCGGCTCAGCCGCCGCAGTGACGGAGTCGTGGTGCGAGATTCAGTTGACGACCACGACTGCCATGCATACGGATTCGCTGCCCCCCGCATAGTCATGCCCCCGCAAACGCACTACTTTCGGCATGTGCGCGCTTGGATAGTGCCCATCCGCGCATGGC
>DPMS01000228.1 GCA_003541285.1 Actinomycetota bacterium | reverse complement strand
GTTGCGACGTGAGGCCGCACGTAGTGAGTGAGTACGTCGAAGGAGGCTGGCTGATGCCAGGGACGTAATCCGGGCAGTGTCTGAGCCCGTCCCCGCCCTGGCGTGCGTGGCTGGGTCCTGCCCGGCTGGGTGCGGAGCCCAGGGGAAAGCCCGAGGGTCCTTGTTCCGCCGTGGGGCCACAGGCGAGGGGAAGGCTGGCGTGGGGTGAACGACAGTGAACCCTTGCTGATGCCTCGTAATCATCACATCCTGGGGCGGGTTGCAGTCCAGGGTGACAGGGGCTGGCCGTTGAGATGCGGCAGGCGGCGGCCGGGGACTATCACCGGCCGCGTGGACACCGCCGCCCCCCGGGGTACAGAGGGCACCCAGATCCAGCCGGGTCTCACGCGTGCGGAACGCGTAAACCCCGTCAGGGTCCGCGCTGGTCTGGCGCGGTAGGCCGATCGCAAGAGGGGCGGAAGCCCCTGGCGGGACAGGATGCCCAAGAAGCGAATGCCGGTGGCTGAAAGGCAGCGGGAAAACGCGGCGGCATGCCCGGCTCCTCCGCCGGGTGACCGCGCATAACCGGCCGGATACCGGGCCTGGTGCCCTGGGCGCGAAAGCGCGCTGACGTGGGCAGGTGAGCCTTTGAAGGCGAGCAGCAGGTAACCGCTGGAACCAAAGGGAAAGTTAGGCGCCGATGACAGGACACGTGTTCGCTCAGGCGATGGCGCTCCTCGAGGCGAACGGACCGGAGGGCCAGCTCCGCAAGCATGACGCGCCCGCCGACCCGGACCATCTGTACTGGGACCGGATCGACTGGCGGGCGTGCGAGGGGCAGGTACGGCGGCTGCGGCAGCGGATCTTCAAGGCGTCGCAGGAGGGTGACTGGCCGAAGGTCAGGAACCTGCAGAGGCTGATGCTGCGGAGCAGGTCGAACACGCTGGTCAGCGTGCGGCAGGTGACGCAGCGCAACACCGGGCGCAAGACCGCGGGGATCGACGGGGAGGTCGCGCTGACCTCCGAGGCCAGGGCGGAAGTGGCGGTGCGGGTGCACCAGTCCATCTCGTCGTGGCAGCCCTGTGCGGTCCGGCGCGTGTATATCCCGAAGGCATCAAACCGTGCGAAGCTGAGGCCGCTCGGCATTCCCGTGATCATGGACCGCTGCCATCAGGCACGGGTCCGCAACGCGCTGGAACCCGAGTGGGAGGCCCGGTTCGAGCCCAGATCCTACGGGTTCCGGCCGGGCCGCGGCTGTCACGACGCGATCGCAGCGATCTACAACGTGTGCAAGGGCCTGCGGCCCAGCCGCGTGTGGGCGCTGGACGCGGACCTGGCCGCGGCGTTCGACAAAATCGATCATGACCGGCTTCTCGCCGCGATCGGGTCGTTCCCGGCCAGGGAACTGATCGCGGGCTGGCTGAAGGCGGGGGTGTTCGAGGCAGGCAAGGGGTTCGCGCCGACGCCGGAGGGAACTCCACAGGGCGGCGTGATCTCACCGTGCTTGCTGAATGTCGCGTTGCACGGGCTGGAGGAGGCCGCCGGGGTCCGTTACCGGACCTCCGGCACCCACGCCGGGGAGGCCAGTCCTGGCTCCCCGGTCGCGGTCAGGTACGCCGACGACGTGGCCGTGCTCTGCCACAGCCAGCAGCAGGCCGCCCACGTCAAGGCCCGGCTCGCGGAGTGGCTGGCACCCAGGGGCCTGGCCTTCAACGAGGACAAGACGCGGATCGTCCGCCTCAGCGAGGGCTTTGACTTCCTCGGGTTCAACATCCGCCGCTATCCCAACCGCAAGCTGCTGATCAAGCCGTCCAAGGCGGCCATCAGGCGGCTCCGGGACCGGCTCGCCGCCGAGACGCGCAGGCTGCGCGGCGGCAACGCGATGGCGGTCATCGCCGCGCTCAACCCCGTCATCCGGGGATGGGCGGCCTACTACCGGGGCGTGGTGTCGACCAGGACGTTCTCAGCCCTGGACGACTACGTGTGGAAACTCACCTACAAGTGGGCCACATGGAGCCACGCGAACAAGCCGAAGCACTGGATCGTCGGCCGGTACTTCGGCAAGTTCAACAAGTTCAGGAACGACCACTGGGTATTCGGCGACCGCGACAGCGGCGCTCACCTGGTCAAGTTTTCCTGGACTGGCATCGAACGGCACGTGCCGGTCAAGGGCAGGGCATCTCCGGATGACCCCGCCCTGGCCAGCTACTGGGCCGAACGGCGGCAGCGGGTCAAACCCCCGCTCGACAGGTATACCCTGCGCCTGCTCACCAGGCAGGACGGGATGTGCCCACACTGCGGGGAACCGCTGCTGACCGCCGACCAGCCACCCCAGTCCCCCGAGCAATGGGAGCGGTGGTGGCTGCAGGTCACCCGAAGGGCGATAGCCGCCAGCTATCTCGTCCATCACGGGAAACCATGCCCGCCGGACGGTGACCAGACCCGCCTGGTGCACGCATCCTGCCAGCGCGGGCTCCAGGCCCGCCAGCGCGGGAAACCAGCGCCACAGCCTGCGACACCCTCGCGGCTTGCTTGAGCCGTGTGCGGGGACCGACCCGCACGCACGGTTCTGAGGGGAGCGGGGCGCGGCAACGCGTCCCGCTTACCCGGCGGTGGTCCCGCTTGGGTGTGCCCGCGCCAGTCTTTCGAGGCTGTCCGCGCCCGGGCGGCGCCGGGGCGGCGAGCAGGACAAATCCGGGGCGCCGGCCACGGGGGATGGCCACGGTGCATCGGTTGCGTGAGGGCCGCCGCTTCCACCCGCATCAGCCTCACCAGCCCGGCACGGGGGCGCAGGCCTGGTCGCCGAGGCGGCGCAGGATGTGGTGGGAGCGGCGGGCGAGCTTGCGGGCCACCGACAGCGCGGCCCGGTTGGCATCGATGCGCGCCGCGACATCGGTGTAATAGAGGTGGTCGGGGGAGCTGGCGCGCGATCCCTGGTGCCCGGCTTCGAACAGCGCCCAGCGCAAGGTCGGCGGCCCCTGGTGCGGCA
>DPMS01000500.1 GCA_003541285.1 Actinomycetota bacterium | reverse complement strand
CAGCGGCTGCTTCCTCCCCCGCGACGATCTGCTCGCCCTCGGGCAAAAGCATGGCCAGGCCCGCGTCCGCGGCGCCCTGTTCGCCGCCGGCCGCCTGCCCGCCCGGCCGCTGCTGGGGCCAGCGCTGGAGGCCACGGGGAAGATCATGGGGCGGTCCGGCGCCGTCCAGGTCCTCACCGTGGTCACGGAGGCGGACGGCCAGCCCTGGCCGGCCACGATCCGGTAGCTGGTGAAGAACAGCCCGCAGGCGACCAGGAACCATCCGAACGCCTGGCGGATGACCGGCCCCCGCACGTGGTGTGCCAGCTGGCTGCCGGTCGCGCTGCCTGGCAGCAGCCCGGCGGCGAACTCGCCGGCCAGGACCCGGTTGATGTGACCGGGCGGGGTGGGACAGCAGCGCACCGGCGGCCGCGCCAGGGACGCCCCCCACCACCGACCAGGCGGCAGCACGGGGCCGGGCTTCACCGGCCCGCAGGTAGGGCGCCGCCCCCACCACGGCGGAGGGGATCGTGGCTGGCAGCGGTGAGGCGAGGGCTATCAGCCCAGGTGCGCCAGGCAGCGCGAGCACCGGGGTCCCCCGAAATTAGTTGCGACAGGCTAACGGAGTATTATGCGATTGTTGCAATAAGCAATCTTTGCGAGGTGGCGGGGCGTGGCCGGACATGCGGTGAACGAGGCTGCGGTGGATGCGGTACTGACGGCGAGCCGGACGCTAATCGCAGTGGCTACCAAGTCGCTCGGCCCGGCTGCTGAGGAGACCACGCTCGCGCAGTACCGGGCGCTGGTGGTGCTGGCTTCCCGTGGCCCCCAGCGGATGGTGGATCTGGCCGTGGCGCTGGAGGTCGTGCCATCCACGGCGGGGCGGATGTGTGACCGGCTGGTGCGCAAGGGGCTGATCCGCCGGCACCGCGCCCGCGCCGACCGCCGCAGCGTGCTGGTCTCGATCACCGCGGCCGGGCGGCAGGTGGTGGACCAGGCCACCGCGCGGCGGCGGGCGCTGATCGCCGGCATCCTGGGCCAGCTTCCGGCCGGGCAGCAGCAGGCGGTGGCCGAGGCGATGGCGGCCTTTGCTGCGGCAGCCGGGGAGATCCCCGACAGCCAATGGCCTCAGGTCCAGCCGGATGCACCGCCGGGGGCACCAGCCGCACTACGGCGGGAGCCGTCCCAGGCCAGCCAGGGAGTGCGGCCGTGACCGGCACGTCGCTCGCGGCAAGGCCATGGATCGGCAGGGCGGGCGGGTGGCTGCGAGGTTCCCGGCCGGGGCTATTCGTGATGGCGCTGCTCGTCGGCGCCGGGTCGGGGTTCGGCGCGATCGCGTTCCGTTACCTGATCTATGGGTTCACCTGGCTGGCCACCGGTCATGCCGAGTTCGGCCAGCAGGGCCATGTGGGCAGCGCTCACCTGCCGTGGCTGGGGCTGGGTTTCTTCGTGGTGATCCCGGTGATTGGTGGGCTGATTTACGGTCCGCTGATCTACCGGTACGCGCGCGAGGCGCGGGGGCACGGGGTTCCTGAGGTGATGATCGCGGTCGCGGAGAACGGTGGCCGGATCCGTCCGCAGGTCAGTGTGGTCAAGGCGGTCGCCTCGGCGCTGTGCATCGGGGCCGGTGGTTCGGTGGGGCGGGAAGGCCCGATCGTGCAGATCGGGTCGGCGCTGGCTTCCGGCCTGGGCCAGTGGGTCAGGATACCGGAGAACCGGCTGCGCATCCTGGTCGCCTGCGGCGCGGCCGGCGGCATCGCGGCCACGTTCAACGCCCCGGTCACTGGCGTGTTCTTCGGGGTCGAACTGATCCTGCGGGAGTTCTCCGTCGAGGCGATCTTCACGGTGATGCTGGCGTCGATGGTCGCCGACGTGATCAGCGAGCTATTCGTGGGCGGCGGGCCGTTCCTGGCCGGATTCCCGCCCGGTATCGCCCTGCATCACGCCCGCAACTACCTGCTCGTTGCCCTGCTGGCGGTGCTGGCCGCGCTGACCGGGCTGGCCTTCAAGACCATCCTGTACAAGATCGAGGACATCTGCGACCGCCTGTGGAAGAACCGGCCCGAGTGGGCCCGGCCCGCGGTCGGCGGGATCGTCCTGGGCCTCCTGCTGCTCGCGCTGCCGCAGATGTACGGCGTCGGCTACCCGGTGATGTACAAGGCCGTCAGCGGCGGCTACCTGCTGTGGTTCCTGATCGTGCTCGCCGCCGCCAAGATGGTCGCGACCAGCCTGACCATCGGCATCGGCGGGTCCGGAGGCGTGTTCGCCCCGTCCCTGTTCATCGGCGCCACCTCCGGCATGGCCTTCGGCGAAATCGCCGACCATCTGCTAGGGCCGGCCGCCGGGCAGCCAGCACTGTACGCGGTGGTGGCCATGGGCGCGGTGTTCACCGCCGCCGCGCGTGCCCCGCTGACCTCACTGGCCAGCGTGGTGGAGATGACCGGCGACTACACCCTCACCCTGCCGGTCATGCTCGCCGTCGCGATCGCCACCGCCGTCTCCCGCGCCCTGAGCTACGGCACCATCTACACGACTAAACTGCTGCGCCGCGGCACCGAC
>DPMS01000636.1 GCA_003541285.1 Actinomycetota bacterium | reverse complement strand
TGGGGTTTTGAATGAGACTCTAAAAAGATTTACTTGAAATATACGAAAAAGTGCTGAATATACCTGAATATCTGGCTGGCATCGACAGGAGTCTGGTCATCATCACCCCGAGTGCCAGCCATGCGGCGCAGACCGCCAGTTCTCCCCAGCTGACCCCTGGCGGATTTCCCAAAGCTTGGGCCATCTTAAACAGAACGGCGCCCGCAATCCATGCACCTGCCCACGCGGCCGCGCGGGGCCAGTTGGCCGGCCGCCAGCCGCGAAGCCTGATGAACCCGGCGATCAGCATCGGGACAGGGAGAGCCACCCACACGGCAAGCGCCAGGACCGCGGCGATCTGCACGGCCGCAGGACCAGCGTTAAACCCGATGAGCCCGGTGCCAGCAATGTCAGCCGAGATGTAGTTCGGGGTGGTGGAGTAGAAGATGTAGCCGGTGATGACCGCTCCTGCCGCCACCCACAGCATCGACAGCAGCCAGGTCCAGCCGCGGACCCTCAGGCCCCCGATAGCCAGGGCCCGCGCGTCGCGGACGGAAGGCCAGTTCCGGCCGGCCGGGCTGGCCTCCAGCAGGGTGCCGAGCATCTCCTCGGCACGCTCCCGCCGGTACCAGGCGGGATAGGCGCGCAGCAGCAGGCGGCAGCGCCGCTCCAGTGCGGTCACGCCACGGGGTTCGCCTTCGGGGCTGGGATGCCCATCCGCAGTCCGGCGGTCCCGGCCGGCCAGCGGGCGGGTCGCCGCCGCCCCCTGCTCCGCCCCGGCTCGCAGCGCTGCAACCCCGGCCGGCGTCAGCCCGTACGAGCGCCGCACCCGGCCGTTCACGATCTCCTTGCGCACCAGCTCCACGTGCCCCGTTGCGGTGAGGCGGTCTAGTGCCGCGTACATCGTCCCGGTCGCCATCCGGGTCCCGCCTTCTGAGAACTCACTGATCCGCTGGATGATGGCGTAGCCCCTCAGGGGGCCATCAAGCAGGGAGGCAAGCACCAGGTAACCCGGTCCCCGTATCGGGTCTCTCGCCCTCATGTGACCGTCCTGATCATGAGTCGATGTACTAGACATTGCCAAGGTCTCACCAGTTTGGATCGCAGATGTATTTACTGCCGTTGCCATTCCTGCATAGAGGATGTTCGTGTATATTAACCGCCTGCGAACGCTGGCCGCCTTTCCACTTTATCCAGGCACCGACAGCCCGCGCAGCCTCCCAGTTCACGTATATGGAAGTATACCAGCCCCCGTTTATATAGCACTCTTTCGCGGTACTCCCTTGGCTCGCATTGCTCCCAGTACATTGGGCCGTCGTCTTTCCCCAGACCTCATTGTTCTGTCTGCAATTGTACGGATGACCGGGTTTCGGACCATGACTACTGCAAACTTCAAGGCCCATCTTCTGGACCCCGACCTCGGCGATGGAACCACGACTCGACAGTACTTTAGCGACCGTCTGCGGCTCGGACTTGCAAGTGTTCCCAGGGCAAGCCGGCCGCCACCACCCTCGATGATGCCTACCTGGCGACTGGGATCAGGCTCAGGGCGCTTTACCCCGACAGCGCCTGTTTCAACCCGGAAGCCGTGGCACAGATGACGGGGCTGGCGGCCTTGGGCGCGCTGGTGAGGACGGCGCCCAGAGTGCCACCGGTGCTGATGATCTGTGACCAGCAGGCGGCGCTCATCCCGCTCGAGCCGGCCGGTCCCGGCACAGGCGCGGTGCATGTCCGCGAGCCAGCGATCGTCGCCGCGCTCGCGGCCACGTTCGCCAGCACCTGGCAGGCGGCCACACCCCTGGCCGGCACCCACCCGCCAGCGGGCCCGGCCGACCTCACCGCCAGCGAGCGGGCACTCCTCAGGCTGCTGGCGGGGGGCCTGACCGATGACGCCGCAGCCCGGCGGCTGGGAGTCTCGGCCCGCACGGTCCGCCGGCAGGTAGCGGTCCTCATGGCCAAGCTCGGAGCTGCCAGCCGGTTCCAGGCCGGGCGCAAAGCAGCCGAGCGTGGCTGGCTGTGACGCATGGGCGGGGCGAGGCCTAAGACACTGCCAGGATGAACTTGCCCACCGCGGTGCGCTGCTCGAACTGCCGGTGCGCGTCCGCCGCCCGGGCCAGCGGGAAAACCGAGGTGACCCCGGTGTCGATCACCCCGGCGCCGATCAGCTCGGTGGCCTCCAGCAGGGACGGCCGGATCAGCTCCGGGGCGCGCTGCGGCAGCTGCCCGCCGGAGAACCCGGCGTACCCGACGCAGCGTGCCCGCATCCAGTTCGCGTCCGGCACCACCTCGGGCTCCCGGGAGATGTTGCTGTAGGTGACCAGCCGGCCGAACGGTGCCAGGACCTCGAACGAGCGGGCCCGGATCTGGCCGCCGACCGGGTCAAGTACCACGTCGACCCCGCGGCCCCCGGTCGCCGCCAGCACCGCGGTGTCGAACCTGCCGTACTCGTACACCTGGGCGAAGCCGTTCTGCCGTGCGAATTGTGCTTTCGCCAGGTCGGAGACGGTGCCATAGAGCGGGCGCAGCCCGAAGTGACGGGCCAGCTGACCGATCACCGTGCCGACGCCGCCGGCCGCGCCGTGCAGCAGCACGGTCTCCCCGGGAAGCACCCGTGCCACCTGGCGCAGCAGGAAGAGGCCGAGCTGCATGGTCACGAACATGCTGCCGGAGGCCGGCTTGCCGATCAGGTTCTCCGGCAGTGGCACGGTCAGCCCGGCCGCCGCGGTCACCACCTCGGCGTAGCCGTGACCCCGGGTGAGGGCGGCCACCTGCTGGCCGGGGCGCAGCCCCTCGACGCCCGGCCCGACCTGGCGCACCGTTCCCGCGACCTCCACCCCGGGGATGAATGGCACGACGCCGAGCCCGTCGCCGACCCGGTTGCGCACGTCGGTGAAGTTGACCCCGGCGAAGGCGACCGTGAGGGAGACCTCACCCGGCCCGGGCTCGGGTTCGGGCACATCGCGGAGGGTGAGCACCTCCGGGCCCCCGTACTCGGTCACGACAACAGCCCGCATGAGACTCCTTCCGGGAAGGCATGACGCACAGGGCCGGGGGCACATGTGACGCACGGCACGTTCGCCGCGGCGTCTTGTCCCGGAACCGGTGCACCTGCAATGGTTTGCATTATGACGGAAGCAAGCGCGACTGCCGACATTGTTGTGGCGGGAGCCGGTCACAACAGCCTGCTCGCCGCGTGCTACCTGGCCAAGGCGGGGTACCGGTGCCTGGTCCTGGACGCCCGGCACATCCCCGGCGGCGGCGCCGCCACCGAGGAGCTGCTGCTGCCCGGGTTCGGCATCGACACCTGCGCCACCGGTCACACCATGATCCGGGTCAACCCGGCCCTGATGGCCGACGAACTCGGGCTGATCGCCGGCTACGGCCTGACCTACGCCGAGCCGGACCCGGTGGAGCAGGTGGCCTTCCCCGACGGCGAGCAGTTCACCATGTGGCTGGACCGCGAGCGCACGATCGAGGAGGTGGCGCGGTTCTCCCGCGCCGACGCCGACGCCTACCGCCGCCTGCTGGATGAGTATGACCAGGTCAAGGCCATCTTCAGCCGGTGGCAGTTCACCCCGGCCGGCTTCGGCCCCTTGCTGGAGGAGATGCTCGCCGAGCATCCGCGCGGCAGGATCTGGGCCCGGCGGCGGCAGCTGTCCGCGGTGGAGGTGGTCAAGCACGAGTTCACCAGCCGCCACATCCAGGCCTTCCTGCTCTGGATGGCCTTCCAGGTGTTCCAGCCGGTGGACGTGCCCGGCTCCGGGGTGCTCCCCTACCAGCAGACGTTCGGCCGTCAGCAGCGGAGCTGGTCAATCCCGATCGGCGGCTCCGGTCGGCTCACCGCGGCGCTCACCGGGTACCTGGAGGACCACGGCAGCGCCATCCTGTGCGACCGCAGGGTCACCCGGCTGCTGCTCGAAGACGGCCGCTGCGTGGGTGTCCAGACGCAGGACGGGGAGCAGTACCGGGCCTCGGTCGCGGTCGTTTCCACCATCCACGCCAAGCATCTGCGGGACATGGCCCCGGCCAGCGCCTGGCCGGAGGAGTTCCACTACGGCATCGACACCTATGACGTGGGTGTCCCCGGCTTCGCGACGTACTACTGCACCACCGCCCCGCCGGTGTTCGCCTCCGCCGCTGGCCCGCGCAGCGCGGTGTCGGCCGGGCTGGCCGGCTGGCCCGAGGACTTCATCGGCATGGGCGCGGACCTGCGGGCCGGCCGGTTCATCACCGACCCGCCCTGGGTGCTGGTCGCCACCCCGACCCTGGCCGACCCCGGCCGTGCCCCGGCCGGGCAGCACACGGTGAAGATCCTCACCCCGCAGATCTATGAGCTGCCCACCGGTACCTGGGACACGGTGAAGGAAGGGCATGCCCGTCACCTGCTGGAGAAGCTGCGCCGGCACGCGCCCAACCTCACCGACGAGACGATCCTGGGCCACCTGACCAAGTCACCTGCCGACATCGAGCAGCTCAACCCGCACATGATCCACGGGGCCTTCCACGGCGGGAACCGCGGCCCGGCGTTCAGCGGCCCGCTCCGCCCGGCGCCGGGCTGGGCCAGTCACCGGATGCCGATCCCCGGGCTCTACCAGACCGGCGGCAGCACCCATCCCGGCGGGTCGATCACCGGCGCCCCCGGCCGCAACGCCGCGATCGTCCTGCTCACCGACCTCGGCCACGACCCGGCCAAGGTGATGTCAGCCCCGGCCAGCTCAGCCATAGGAGGCGAACCACGTGCCTGACGCATCGGTTACGTCAGCCATTGCCAACTGGGCCCCCCGGTTCACCGCCCAGGGGGTCGATCCCAACGACTTCGCCCGGGTCACCGGCGGGCTTGAGCGGTGGGAGGACTGGCTCGACGCCTGGTGCGCCAACGGCGACGAGCACGCACGGCTTGCCCGCGAGGCGGAGCAGCTCGGCAGGAACCGGACGGCCGGCGAGGCCTGGATCTCCGCCGCGGTCAGCTACCACTTCGGCAAGTTCGTCTGGATGCTCGACATGGACCGGCATTATGCAGCCGCCGACGCCTCGGTCGCCGCGATGAACAACGGGCTGCGGCTGCTCGACGAGACCGCCGAGCGGATCGAGATCGGCTTCGCTGGCGGCACCATGGTCGGGAACCTGCGCCGCCCGCCTGGCGTGCTGCGCCCGCCGCTGGTGCTGCTGATCGCCGGCCTCGACTCCACCAAGGAAGAGTTCTTCAACGTTGAGAACACCTTCCTGGCCCGCGGCATGGCGACCTTCTCCCTGGACGGGCCGGGGCAGGGTGAGACCGGGCGCACGCTGAAGATCCGCCCGGACTTCGAGGCACCGGTGGCGGCCGTGCTGGATCTGCTGTGCGCGCGGCCCGACCTCGACGGTGACCGGGTGGGCCTGCTCGGGGTGAGCCTGGGCGGTTACTACGGGGCGCGGGCGGCGGCATTCGAGCCGCGGATCCGGGCGGCCGTCGTCAGCGGCGGCTGTTATGACTACGGGGCACTGATCCGCGACCGTGCGCCGCACAGCTTCGCGACGTTCATGCACGGCTGCGGGGCGTCCACTCAGGAGGAGGCGTACGAGGTAGCCGGCCGGATGAGCCTGGAGGGTGTGGCTAGCCAGATCGCGCAGCCGATGATCGTGGTCTTCGGCAAGCGCGACCGCCTGGTCCCCTGGCAGCACGCCGCCCGGGTGGCGGAAGAGGCACCTAACGCGCAGTTGTGGATGTTCGACGAGGGTAACCACGTGTGCATGAACCTCACCTACCGCTGGCGTCCGCAGGCCGCTGACTGGCTCGCGGAGCAACTGCGCTAGCCCGCAGGTAGGCGCCGGTCAGCGAGCGGGCAGCAGCCCGGCCGAGGCCAGGTCGGCGGCGAGTTCGTCCAGTTCGGCCGGGGTGTGGGAGAGCAGCGGCGAGCGGACCGCGCCACCGGACATGCCCACCAGGCCCGCCCAGGCTTTGATCGAGGCGATGTTGTCGATCTGCCTGGGCTTGCCCTGCAGCCACCTGCCCGCCACCTCGCGCACCGGGCGCAGCGTCGCGGCGGCCTCCTCCGCCCTGGCGATATCCCCGCGCAGAGCGAGGGCGGTGTACTCGCGCACCGGCTGCCAGCCGGGCGTCTGGTACAGGTAGGGCGCCGCCGACGACATGTACACCCGCTGGCCGTGGTCGCGCATGTTCTCCAGCCAGGTCTCCTCGTGTGGTGAGCAGACCAGCATGGTGTCCCCGACCAGGTCCAGCAGTTCAAGGTAGCGGGCGTGCGGACGGCCCACCTTGATCCCGCACACGTTCTCGATCCCGGCCAGCCGCACGATCAGGCCGTCCGGCAGCGACACCCCCGAGTAGCCGGTGTCGAACAGCCACACCCCGATGTCCACGCTGGCGCACACGTGCTCGAACCACCGGTA
>DPMS01000370.1 GCA_003541285.1 Actinomycetota bacterium | reverse complement strand
GGTGCCACGGCGGCGGCCGGGCCCAGCGCCGGGTGCCAGGCCGCGGGGGCTCCCAAGGGTGCTATATGTCCGGTATGTGTAGAGTCAGCCCTGGCGGCGACGAGGCCGCCTGGCTGCCTGGAGTGGACGCATGACCTATGGCCTTCTGGCCGCGCTGAGCTGGGGGGTCGCGACGCTCGGGGCAGCCATGGCCGCTCGCCGCATCGGCGCGTTCCGCACCGTTGTGATCGGCGAGGCGACCGGGCTGACCGGCCTGTTCGCACTGTTCCTGCTCGGTCACTTCTCGCTGCGCGGTGTGGGGCCGGTGGCCTGGCTGCTGCTGCTGGCAGGCATCGTCGGGGTCGGCGGGTACCTGGCCCTCTACCGCGGGCTGGAGTCCGGGCACGTCGGCCTGGTCAGTGCCATCTCAGCCAGTTACGGCGGAATCATCGCGGTGCTCTCCGTGCTGCTGCTGGGCGAGCGGCTGAGCATGGCCGCCACCGTCGGCATCACCATTACTGTCGCCGGGGTCATCCTCGCGTCCGGCCGGGGGCACACCGGCGGCGCGGCCGCACAGGCCCCACGCGCCCGTGCCCCCGGCATCGCATTCGGCTTGCTCGCAGCCCTGTGTTACGGGGTGGGCGGCTTCCTGCTCGGCCGCTACGCGCGGGATCTCGGCTGGCTGGTCCCGGTGGTCGTGGCGCGGACCGGCGCGATGGTGCTGCTGCTGGGGCTGCTGGCGACCCCGCTGCGCCGGTCGTCCACCCAGCGGCTCGCCCCAGGGCTGGCCTGGGCGGTGGGCGCCGGGCTCGCTGACGTTGCCGGGGTCGTCTTCTTCGTGCGGGGGGACCAGGTGGGGCTCGTCGCCATCACGGCGGCGGTGTCCAGCGCCTACCCGCTGATCCCACTGATCGGCGGGCTGGTGCTGCTGCGGGAGCGGATGGTGGGCCTGCAGGCGGGTGGCGCGGTGCTGATCCTGGCCGGGCTGGTACTGCTAGGGGCTGGTTCGTTAGGCCGCCGGCCGATGATGGACGGGTGGCAACTGAAGAGGAGGACGTGATGATCGGCGGGGACCATGCGGATCTGGTGCTCAGCAACGGGCACGTGTACCTGGTCGACGCCGCGCGGTCGTGGGCGCAGGCCGTCGCCGTGGCGGATGGGCGGATCGTTGCCGTCGGAACGGACGCGCAGATGCCGGGGCTGATAGGCCCGCACACCGAGGTCATCGATCTGCGCGGCCGGATGGTGCTCCCCGGTTTCCAGGACGCGCATGTCCATGCCTCGGGTGGCGGCCTGGAACGGATCCGCTGCGACCTGTCCGAGGCGCACAGCCTCGGCGACTACCTGGCCACGGTGCGCGGTTATGCCGAGCGGCACCCGGACGCGGCCTGGATCACCGGGGGTGGCTGGTCGATGGATGTCTTCCCGGGCGGATTGCCGAGCAGGGAAGATCTCGACCGGGTGGCCCCCGGCCGCCCGGTCTATCTGGCCAACCGCGACCATCATGCGGCCTGGGTGAACTCGCGGGCGCTCGCTCTGGCCGGGGTCGGCGCCGCCACCCCGGACCCGGCGGACGGCCGGATCGAACGGGATGCCCGGGGCGAGCCGTCCGGGACCCTGCAAGAGGGGGCCATGAACCTGGTGGGGCAGGCTGTGCCCGGCCCGGAACTGGAAGAGCAGGTGACTGGCCTGCTGGAAGGCCAGCGCTACCTGCACGCGCTTGGCATCACCGGCTGGCAGGAGGCGATCGTCGGCGACTACGCGGTGGTTCCCGACTGCTTCGATGCCTACCTGGCGATGGAACACCGGGGACTGCTCACCGCCCGGGTGGTGGGTGCCCTCTGGTGGCAGCGCGGCGCCGGTACCGATCAGCTGGCGGGCCTCGTGCAGCGCCGGGAGCGGGCCGGGCCAGGCCGGTTCCGCGCGACCAGCGTGAAGATCATGCAAGACGGGATCTGTGAGAACTTCACCGCGGCCATGCTCACCCCCTACCTGACCGCCCATGGCCGCCAGAGCGCCGGGAGCGGCACGAGTTTCTTCGAGCCGGGGGAACTGAACGAGGCGGTCACGGCGATCGACGCACAGGGATTCCAGGTCCATTTCCACGCCATCGGCGATCGTGCTGTGCGGGAAGCACTGGACGCGGTGCAGGCCGCCCGCAGCGTCAACGGGCCCGGATCCGGGCGCCACCACATCTCTCATCTCCAGGTGGTCCACCCGGATGACCTGCCCCGGTTCCGGGCACTGTCGGTGATGGCGAACTGCCAGCCGCTGTGGGCCTGCAACGAGCCCCAGATGACCGAGCTCACGCTGCCCTTCCTCGGCCCGCAGCGGGCCGGCTGGCAGTATCCGTTCGGGAGCCTGTCGCGCTCGGGCGCGCAACTGTGTTTCGGGAGTGACTGGCCGGTGTCGAGCCCCAACCCGCTGTGGGAGATCCACACCGCCGTCAACCGGACCGTCCCGCCTGGCTACCCCTACGGCGGTGCCGGGCCAGACGACCCGTTCCTGCCTTCCGAGCGGGTTGACCTCGCCACTGCGCTGGCGGCCTTCACCATCGGCTCGGCTTATGTGAACCACCGGGAGCGGGAGACCGGCTCGATCGAGGCCGGCAAGCTGGCCGACCTGGTCGTGCTCGACCGGAACCTGTTCAGCCGGCCCGCCGATGAGATCGCGCTGGCCGAGGTGGACCTGACCATCATCGACGGCGCGGTGGTGTACGCCCGGGACGGCCGCTGACGCCAGGCACCCACCCGGCGATGCCCGCCCCGTCCGGCCCGCTCATGCCCGCCGTCATTTTCACGAGCTATGCTGGGGGAAATCGCGGGGTAGCCGGATGGGGGAGGCGGCCTGTCATGGGCCCGACATACACACAGTCATCCGAGCATGCCAGGGCGGCGATCCTGGACCACCACACGAAGCTGCTGCATGAGATGGAGCGGCGGGCAGGTGCGGTGATCGCCGCCGCAGCCAGTGGTGCGTCCTACGAGCACCCAGTGATGGCACTGGGCGAGTTCGTGGCGGGCGAGGTACTTCCCCACGCCGAGGCGGAGGAACAGACGCTGTACCCCGCGGCGGAGGCCCTGCCCACCGCGGCGCTTCGGATCAAGGCCATGAGGGAGGGGCATCGGCAGCTTGGCTCGCTGGCAGGGCGCCTGGCCGAGGATGCGGGCGCGGTGACCGCCGCGACCACTGCCGCCTCGATCGCGACGCTGTTCGCGGCGCATGTGGCCAAGGAGAACGACCTGCTGCTGCC
>DPMS01000078.1 GCA_003541285.1 Actinomycetota bacterium | reverse complement strand
GGGAGCTGGGCAAAGAGGACGAGCGCGTAAATGAGAGGCACGCCCAGGAAGAAAGCCACGATCGGGTCAACGATCACCGAGCGGATGCCGGCGTCGGTCACGCCATAGACCACAAGCAGTGCGAACAGCCCGGCCAGTACCCCGGTGGCGGGGTCATGCCAGAACCGGTAACCGGAAAACCATCCGCCCACGCCGAAGCCGGCGGACAGCAACATCCACAACCCGATCCGCCCGGACCGGCGAAGGCCCCGGTGCCACTGGCCGAACGGGCCGCCGGCCTTAGCTTCCGCACGCGGCACCGCAGGCATGTGCCTCACTGCCTTGGCATCTGCCTGAGCCTTATAGACGGCGGCCCCGATCAGCAACAAGAACCACAACACGAACTGAACCGCGCTCACCCACGCTCCCCCCGCGAAGGCGGGCAGGACGAAGCTGAACACCAGCATCAGCAGTAGCAGGCCGAATCCTGCGTATGGAGCAAACCGCCGGTGCCTGTCCCCGAGCCGGCCGTTCATCGTCGCCTCCAGACGCTTTCCCAAGGCGCACTGTGCCCACCGCCTGAGCAACCATCATGGAACAAGTACGTGCCGGGGGATACCACGTGACTCTCACGGCCACAACCCCACGGACCATAACCTGCGGCCGTCCACACCCGCTCAGAAATGCCATTCGAGACCCCCTTCGGGCGGCCACACGGTGGTCAAGTTGCCAATCAGAACTGGACGGTTCTGGCACAGTTCCCAGCCCGCACGCCGGCGTCTGGTTCGCGCACCGAAGGAGCCGGATCGGCGACTTGGCAGCCCGGAACTGGTGATCACGCAGAGTGAGCCCAGGGCCCGGGGAGGATGGACTGCTGTGCAGGTGTGGCGGCCGCCAGCGGGACGCCTGACGGCCTGATGATGCCCATTGCGCGACGGCGGGGCAGCTGGCCGTGCGCTGCCGGCCTGGTTCGCCGGAGTGGGCGGCCGCTGCTCGCCGCCGGCTACGCCCAGCCCTGACCGGCTGGCATGCCGGTCAGGCCTGTTCCGGCGGCTCGGCCGGACCAGAGGTACCGGACGCCTCCTCGGGGGCCGGGGCGACCTTGTCTAGCCAGCAGACCGGGCACAGCACGTGCGCCTGTGCGTGCCGGCCCCGCTCGTGCTCCCACACGAAGTACGCGGCGCCAGCGACCAGCAGCAAACCCGGCCCGCCGCCGAAGGGCAGGCCTGGCACTCTGGGTATCCGGCGAAGCATCGCAGGTCACCTGCCAATCGGTAAGACGGCGCGCACGGGGGTCGCACTTGCCGCCGGCCCATTCCAGTGTGGCACCACCATGCCGATTTGCGGAGGCATCATTGATGCCGGGGCTTCTTGCGGCACTCCAGGGAACGCTGAACCGGACCAGACCCGCAGCCGGCGGCCGGTGGCCCTCAACCATCGATCACGGACCGTGAGCAGGAGCGAATCCGCCGTCGCACCTACCGCCGAGTCTGTGTTCCTGCCTGAGTCCTGGCGCTGTGTCGTGGCTGGCGACATATTAACTGTTTTGCGCGAGGCACCCCTTCAATATCGTCGGCAGATCGGGAGAGCGCTGACCAGAACAGGTGAAGATCACATACACCACGTCGCGGAACGCGACCGCATCCGAAGAGCTGATGGGACTCCCCCTTTGTACTGGGCTGGCATGACACCAGTCGATGCGGTACCCGTCATCTGGACTTGCGAGTCCGGGCCGGAGAGCGTGGCCCGTTAGTGGGACGCGCGGGTGTCACGCTCATGGCTGCTGTTCAGGCGGTATATCTCAGGTGTGAGGCTAGTTGGGCGTGATCGGGAGATGGCGGCGGTTGGCCTGCTGCTGGACCGGGCGGCGGCGGGCGGCGGCGTGCTGGCGGTTTACGGTCCGCCCGGGGCTGGGAGGACAGCGCTGGCCGAGGCCGCTGCGGGGAGGGCCGGCCGCCTCTGGGCACGGGGCAGGAGATGCGGCTGGGACCGCTGGGCGAGCAAGACCTGGGCGCGGTAGTGGGTGAGACCCGGCCCGAGGTGCGCCGGGCATTGTGGCTGGCCTCAGGCGGCCTGCCGGGCCCGGCTGTGTCCCTGGCCGCTGCGGGGCCCGTCGGCGGGCCCTGGCCGACGAGGCCCTCGCGCTGGCCCGG
The DNA here is from genome assembly GCA_003541285.1 of Actinomycetota bacterium. Classification (GTDB taxonomy): domain Bacteria; phylum Actinomycetota; class Actinomycetes; order Streptosporangiales; family Streptosporangiaceae; genus UBA9676. The sequence continues at coordinate 2,634 of DPMS01000078.1, read as the reverse complement.
GCCGCTGGGGAGCCCGCGGTGCTGGCGGAGGTGCTCGATGCCCGGCTGCATGCGCTGTGGGACCCCGCTGCGGCCGAAGACCGGCTCGCGGCCGCGTCGGAGATCATCGACCTGGCCCGCGCCGCGGGCGATGACGCCCGTGAGCGGCTCGGCATGTTCTGGCGGTTCGTCGCCTTGATGGAGCTGGGCCGGGTGGCCGAAGCGGAGTCGGCGCTGGCCGCGTTCGAGCGGGCCGCCCAGCTCGCCGGCGACGAGGCGGCGCTGGTGATGGTGACCGCCCGCCACGCCATGCTCGCCGCCATGCGGGGCCGTTTCGGTGAATCGCTGCGCCTCGCGGAACGAGTCCTTGAGTCTGGGCGGCGAGCGGGGCTGGCCGACACCACGGACCTGTACGGCGCGGTGCGCGCGATGGTGCTGCTGGAGCAGGGAACACCGCAGGAGGCGGCCTTCATGGTGGAGCTGCTGCTCGACGCGGCACGCCATCGGCCCGGGCACCTGTTCGAGGCCACCTTGGCGGGCGTGCTGGCGACGTTCGGCGGGCTGCCGGAGGCGGGGACTGAGCTGCAGCGGGTGCTGCCGCAGGCGCTGGGCGCTTCCGGGCCCCGATGGCTGGGAGCGATGACAGCGATGGCGGTCGCGGCCAGCGCAACCGGTGACCAGGAGGCAGCCGTGGCGTTGTATGCGGCGCTGGCACCCTACCGGGAGCGGCTGGTCATCCAGGGCGGCGCCAACGCCGCGCCCGGGCCGGTGCCGCACTACCTGGGTTGCTCGCCGCGGTCCTGGGCCGGCAAGACGAAGCGGTCGGTCTCTTCTCCGAGGCCGCGGCCCTGGCCGGGCAGATCGGCGCCCTGCCGTCTTTGGCTCACGCGCGGGCCGGCCTCGCTGACGCGCTGGCCGCACGCGCCGGCCCCGGCGACATCGAGGCCGCCGGGGAACAACGCCGGCAAGCCCGGTCCATCGCTGAGCGGCTGGGCATGACAGTCCTGCTCGCGACGCTCGCACCACCGGCCGATCGCTGGCGGCTGCGCCGGGACGGCGGCGACTGGCTGCTGGAGGCCGGCGCGGAGCACGCCCGGCTGCGCGACGGCCGTGGGCTGCACTACCTGCGGGCGCTGCTCGCCGCGCCCGGCCACGACATCCCCGCCCTCGATCTGGCCGCCGGCGGGGCCGGTGTGCACTCTCTCGCCACCGGCCCGGTGATAGACGAGCAGGCCCGCTCGGCCTACCGGCGCCGGCTCACCACCCTGGCCGGCGAGCTGGACGCCGCTGACCGGGCCGGGGACGCCGATCGCGGCGGGCGGCTCGAAGCCGAGCGGCAGGCACTGCTGGCCGAACTGCGCCGTGCCACCGGCCTGGCCTGGCGGAGCCGCGACAGCTCCCCGGCGGCCGAGCGTGCCCGGGTCAACGTCACCCGCACCCTGCGCGCCACACTAGCGAGGATCACCGAGACCGCCCCGGCAGCCGGGGCGCACCTGCAGGCGTCGATCCGCACCGGACGGGCCTGCCGGTACCAGCCCGAGGCGGGAGGCCCGGCCGGCTGGGACGTCTGTACAACTTGTTCCATGACGATTTACGCCTCTGGGGTGAGACCACGGAGGCATCCGACGATGACAGCACCCAAGCCCGCCNNGCCCGCCCGCCGCCGCAGCTGCAGGCACCGTTCCGGCACCGCGTGCACGCCGGAGACGCTTCAGCGCCGTCAACGGCATCGCCCGGCAGTTCGGCGGCCCATCCGGGCCGATCGGGCATCTGGTCACCCGGCGGCTCGCGCGGGGCAACGCCAGCTTCAACCGCTGGCTGGTGCACGAACTCGGCACGGTGGTGCGCCCGCCCTCGACCGTCGTCGAACTTGGCTGCGGGCCCGGCATCGCACTGCGGGAACTGCTGACCGCCTACCCGGCCGCCTCCGTCGTCGGCGTCGACCCATCCTCCGTCGTGCTGAAAAGCGCGCGGCGCCGCAACACACCGGCCATCGCTGGCGGCCGCCTGACCCTGGTCACTGGCGATATCGAGAAGGCGGTCGCCTACACGCCAGCCGAGCTGGTTCTGGCCTGCCATGTCCTGTACTTCTGGGCAGACCCGGTCAGCGAACTGCGGCGCATAAACGACATCCTGGCGCCCCACGGCCACGTTGCCCTCGGCTACCAGCTCCGCCAGCACATTCCCCCGGTCGCCCAGCGCACCTTTCCCCAGGAGGGGTTCACCCTCTACGACCGCGATGACCAAGTCGCCGCAGCTTTGCAGCACGCAGGGTTCACCCCGCCTGAGGTCCGCGTCTTCGGCGACCCGGCCCATCCCGGCGGGCGGCTCGCCTTGGCCACGCCCGCGCCAGGCCGATAGGCCGGTGCGAACGGCCGGCACACCGCCAGAACACCGGCTTCTCAATGAGCGGAGGCCGCGATGATGTTCCTTGATTGCCCCGGCCTGCCTGGACGGCGAACCCACCGCCAAGTGCGGGCTCCCCGCCGAGGCCAGGTGCCCGTTCACCATGCGCTCCAACGACGGGCCACTCGAAAGCGCCATGATCAGGCGCCCGGCCGGCCACTGGTTCAACGGGTCCATCGACTCGCTCACCTGTGACAGCAAGAACGAGCACGACCCGGGCCGGCGGGGCGCTGGTGCTGTGCGCCGACG
>DPMS01000223.1 GCA_003541285.1 Actinomycetota bacterium | reverse complement strand
GTACCCGGCCAGTTTCTGGGCGATCGCCATCACCTGCTCCTGGTAGACGATCAGCCCGTAGGTGTCGCCCAGGATGTCGGCCAGCGATTCGGCCAGTTCCGGGTGGATGGGTACCACCGGCTTGCGGCCGGTCTTGCGGTCGGCGTAGTCGTTGTGCGCGTTCGCGCCCATCGGGCCCGGCCTGTACAGCGCGCCGACCGCCGAGATGTCCTCGAAGTTATCCGGCCGCATGCTGCGCAGCAGCGCCCGCATCGGGCCGCCGTCGAACTGGAAGATGCCGAGCGTGTCACCGCGGGCCAGCAGCTCGTAGGTCGGCTTGTCGTCGAGCGGCAGCGTCTCCAGATTGACCTCGATGCCCCGGTTGGCCTTGATCCCGCGCACCGTGTCCTCCAGCACGGTCAGGTTGCGCAGGCCCAGGAAGTCCATCTTGAGCAGGCCCAGGTTCTCGCAGGCCGGGTAGTCGAACTGGGTGATGACCGCGCCGTCGGCCTCCCGCTGCCAGACCGGGATGTGCTCAATGAGCGGCTCGCTGCTCATGATCACCCCGGCCGCGTGCACACCGGCCTGGCGGATCAGGCCCTCCAGTCCCTTCGCGGTGTCGATCACCTGGCGGACCTCGGACTCGGCGTCGTAAAGGGCGCGGATCTCACCGGTCTCGCCGTACCGGGGGTGCGTCTCGTCGAAGATGCCCGCGAGCGGGATGTCCTTGCCCATCACCGCCGGCGGGAACGCCTTGGTGATCCGGTCGCCGAGGGCGTAGGGGAAACCGAGCACCCGGGCCGCATCCTTGACCGCCGCCTTGGCCTTGATGGTGCCGTAGGTGATGATCTGTGCGACCCGGTCATCCCCGTATTTTTCCGTGACATAACGGATGACATCGCCGCGCCGGCGCTCGTCGAAGTCGATGTCGATGTCGGGCATGGACACGCGCTCGGGGTTGAGGAACCGCTCGAACACGAGCCCGTGCACGAGGGGGTCGAGGTCGGTGATGCCGAGCGCGTAGGACACGATGCTCCCGGCCGCGCTGCCGCGGCCGGGGCCGACCCGGATCCCGTTGTGCTTGGCCCACATGATGAAGTCCGCGACCACCAGGAAGTACGAGCAGAACCCCATCGCGGTGATGATGCCCATCTCGTACTCGGCCTGGACGCGCCGCTGCTCGTCATGGCCGCCGGGGTAGCGCCGGTCCATCCCGGCCCACACCTGCGCCCGGAAGCAGCCCTCCTCGGTTTCCCCTTCCGGCACCGGGAACTGCGGCATCAGGTTGGCCTTGGCGAAGCTGACATCTGCCCGCTCGGCGATCAGCAGGGTGGTGTCGCAGCCCGCCTGCCAGTCCTCATCGGTATAGGCCTGCCGCATCTCGGCCGGGCTCTTGAGGTAGTAGCCCGTTCCCTCGAACTTGAACCGGGTGGGATCGGCGAGGTTGGTGCCGGTCTGCACGCACAGCAGGACCTCATGCGCGGTCGCGTCATCCGGCTGGGTGTAGTGCGAGTCGTTGGTGACGACGAACGGCAGGCCGAGATCGGCGGCGATACGGCGCAGTCCGTCGCGGACCCGCTGCTCGATCAGCAGGCCGTGATCCATGATCTCGACGAAGAAGCTGCCGGCGCCGAAGATGTCGCGGTAGTCGGCGGCGGCCGCCAGAGCCTGGTCGAACTGGCCGAGCCGCAGCCTGGTCTGCACCTCCCCGGACGGGCAACCGGTGGTCGCGATGATCCCCTTGGCGTGGGCCGCGAGCAGTTCACGGTCCATCCTGGGCTTGCGGAAATACCCCTCCAGCGAGGAGAGCGAGGAGAGCCGGAACAGGTTGTGCATGCCCTCGGTGGTCTCGGCCAGCAGGGTCATGTGGGTGTAGGCGCCGCCGCCGGACACATCGTCGTCCTTCTGCGCGGGGCTGCCCCAGCGGACCGGCTGGCGGTGTCGCCGGTGCTCGGGGGCTACGTAGGCCTCGATGCCGATGATCGGCTTGACGCCGGCCGCGGTCGCCTTGGACCAGAAGTCGTAGGCGCCGTAGACGTTGCCGTGGTCGGTCATCGCGACTGCTGGCATCCCGGTCTGCGCGCACTGGGCGAACATGTCCTTCAGCCTGGCGGCACCGTCCAGCATGGAGTACTCGGTGTGCACGTGAAGATGCACAAACGAACTGTCTCCCCTGGTTCCCGCCGCCGTCACGAGCAACCTCCTTCGGGCAGGCGCCAGCCAGGGCGCGGGTGAACCGGAGCCGGGGGAAGTGGCTGGCACCGCCTCGGAGGGCCGTGTCCCGCGAAGAAACTTCTCCCCCCGGGGCAGGCGCGCCAGCCCGGCTCAATGAGCCTAATCGAGGGCCGGTCGCCCCGCGACTCGCCACACCGGATGTGTCGTTGCGCCTGCTATGTACTCGACCGGACCATGGCCGGCCGTACGTTCCCCCGCGCCCGCGCGGGCCGCGGAAACGAGCCCAGCAGCTCCCCGCGCGGGCCGCGGAAACGAGCCCAGCAAGGGTTATCAACAGGCGCGCGGGCGGATTGGGTGGGATAGCAGGAGTTATCCACAGCTACCAGGTTCCTGGTACCGGCACCAGCCGCCACTCCCACGCTGATAGGCATGACGGACAACTTCCTCGCCAGCCAGCGCGGACTTCTGGCCCAGCACCGCGGACTTCTGGCCCAGCAGAGCGGTGTGATCACCCGGGGTCAGGCACTGGCGGCCGGGTTCACCGACAAGGCGATCGAGGTGAGACTGGCTACCGGCCGCTGGCAGCGGCTTTATCCGGGTGTGTACGCGACGTTCAGCGGCGAGCCGAGCCGGGCCGCCAGGCTCTGGGCTGCGGTGCTGCGGGCCGGGACGGGAGCGGCGCTCAGCCACCAGACGGCGGCGGAGTTGTACGGACTTGCCGATTCACCCGCCCCGCTGATCCACGTGACGGTGCCCAGCGGTAGCGCGGTCGTGCGCCCGCCCGGCGTGCTCATCCACTATTCGGGCAGGCTGGCCCAGTCCCGCCACCCCGTGCTGACCCCGCCCCGGACCCGGATCGATGACACGGTGCTGGATATCGCCCAGCACGCTGCGACCCTCGACGAGGCCGTCAGCCTGGCGCTTCGTGCCGTTGGCAGCAGGCGGACCACCGCAGCGCTGTTACGCACGGCCATCCAGGGCCGCCCCCGGCTGCGCTGGCGCACAGACCTGGTCGCCGCGCTGGGTGAGGAACATGTGGGCGCCCACTCGCTGCTGGAATACCGTTACGGGTCCCGGGTCGAGGGCCCGCACGGCCTCCCCCGCGGAACCCGTCAGCGGCCGGTCACACGGGGCGGGCGCCGCGAGTACCAGGACATCGCCTACGACGAGTACCAGACAGTGGTTGAACTCGACGGGCAGGCCGCCCACCCCGGGCAGTCGCGCTGGCGCGACCTGCGCCGCGACAACCTCAACGCCGCTCACGGCCTGGTCACTCTCCGGCTGGGCTGGGTGGACGTGACCGAGCGGGCATGCGCGTCCGCCGGGGTGGTGGGAGCAACCCTCGCCCACAGGGGCTGGCCGGGTATGCCGCGTCAGTGCGGCCCTACCTGCCGCCTACCCCCAGCTCCCTGACACCCCCTGCCCCGCGCCCTTGCCCCCGGTCCCCGACCCCTTACGTGCCCCCCGCCACCTGCCCCCAAGCCCGGGCGCCCATGAGCAGTGCAGATCGTC
>DPMS01000928.1 GCA_003541285.1 Actinomycetota bacterium | reverse complement strand
AGGTACATCACCGCGATCCGGTCGGCGAAATGCGCCGCCGTGGACAAATCATGGGTAATCATGAGAATTCCCATTTGGCCGTCCCGGCGCAGGGTATCCAGCAGGGAGAAGGATGGTACCCCAGGTGGTGACGCTGGGATCGTCCAGCCCGAGGAAGGCCTGCGGGTGTTCGGGTAGGGCGTATACCCGTGCGTGAAATGCCCTGATTGATGCGTTTCGTTCCAGCGGCGCTTCGCTGCTGGTTACAGGCCGAGCGCCGTGACGAACTTCTCGGTGTAGACCGCGTTCTGCACCGGCGTGAGCCGGGCGAAGTAGTGGGTGCGGGCCAGCAGTTCCGGCGGGGGGAAGACGTATTCGGGGTGGGTGAGTTCCGGTTCCGTGCGGCGCCAGGCGGCCCGCGCACCGGTGACCGGGGAGATGAACATCCGGGCCGCTGCCACCCGCGCCGCCACCTCCGGCTCGTAGTAGTAGTCCATCAGCTGCTCGGCGTACCGGGGGTGGTGTGCCCGCGCGAGGATCACCATGTCGTCTGTCCACAGCAGCCCGCCGGCGTCCGGGATGGCAAAGTGGACCTGCGGATTGTGCTTCTGCACCGTCAGCACGTCACCGGACCAGGCCACACAGGCGGCGATATCACCGCGGGCGAGCCCGCCCAGGTAGTGGTTGGTCACCGCGCAGATCTGCCCCGCCGCGGCTGCGTGCTCGATCTCCTCCATCGCCAGGTCGAATTCCACGGCGGTGAACGACCCCGGTTCGGCGCCCCGGTCAAGCAGGAGCAGGCCCATCACGTCGCGCATGTCGGAGGGCAGCGAGATCCTGCCCTTGAGGTCTGGAGCGGTCAGGAGATCGGAAACGCTGGTCACCTGGCGCCCGGTAGCTTCCAGGTTGTAGCCGATACCGGTGATGCCGGCCTGCCACGGCAGCGAGTGGCTGCCGACATCGGCCAGCGGCGCGGCCCGCAGCTCAGGCAGCAGGCGGGCGGCGTTCGGCACGGCATCGGGCCTGATTTCCTCCACCCAGCCGAGCCTGATCAGCTGGGTGACCATCCAGTCGGAGAGGACGGCCAGGTCATAGCCGGTGCCTGCACCCATCGCCAGCGGGATCCCGATCCGGGCGAAGAACTGTTCGTCGCTGCCGATCGGCTCGGAGTAATCGACGCTGATCCGGGTCCGGCGGGTGAACTCCGCCAGCGTCGGATGGCGGTCCGGGTCCGCCGGGTCGGTGTCGATGTAACCCGGCCAGTTGGCGAAGCTCACCACCCGCCCGTCCCCGGGAGCTCCGGTCGCCTCCCCGGCCAGCGGCACCGCCGGCCGATCCGGCATGACGCCGGACCCACCCGGCCCGCCCGCGATCATGTAGCCCCCGCTCCCCCGCTGCCCATCCGACCGGCCAAGGTTGCCGTCTTGCTACTGATAGTCATCATAAATGTGCGCTAAGTATATGCCCGGAGGTCCCATGAACCCCGGCCCATCAGCGCTGTACACGGCACCCCGAAACGGGTATCGACTGGTATGAGGGGGCGAGAAGTGATGGCCAACACGAGTTCCATCAGCACAGCAGAGATCCGGGTTTCCCTCGACGAATCGATCCCGGAGGATGTCACCCCAGAAGTCCAGCGGCGCGTCGGCGCCGTGCTCGATCACCTGCGCCAGCCGGTGCTGGCCGCCCGGGTCCGGATCACCCGCCACGGCGACCCGGCGGTCCCCCGTCCGGTCAGTGCGCAGGCGAACGTGGACGTCAACGGCCGGCTGGTCCGGGTCCAGGTGGAGGCGGAAACGGTCGGGGAGGCACTGGCCCAGCTGGAGGAGAAGCTCCGGCACGCCGCGGAGCGGGCCGCGGCCCGGTGGAAGGACCGGACGGACCGCAAGCCGAGTCCGGGGCCGCATGAGTGGCGTCATATCGACGAGCCGGCGTCCCACCCGTCCTACTTCCCGCGTCCCGCCGAGGAGCGGCGGGTGCTCCGGCACAAGGCGTTCGGCCTCGCGGTGTGCACGGTCGAAGAGGCCGCCTTCGACATGGACGCCCTGGACTACGACTTCCATCTCTTCACCGAACTGGGCAGCGGCGAGGACAGCGTCCTGTACCGGGCGGGGCCGACCGGCTACCGGCTGGCCCAGCTGACCCCGGCACCGGAGAAGGTCGAGTCCGGCAGTCTCCCGCTGACGATCAGCGAGCGGCCGGCCGCCGTGCTGAGCACCGCCGCTGCGGTGGACCGCCTCAACCTTTCCGGCCAGCCCTTCCTGTTCTTCCGCCCGCCGGACGGCCATCACCGTGGCCGGGTGCTCTACCGCCGCTATGACGGTCACTACGGGCTGATCACCCAGGCGGAATTAGTGGAATAGAACAGGCGCACCGGTCAGAAGCCGACCACGGTCGCGAACTGGGAGCTGTAGCTCGCGCCGACGGCGGGTGAAAGGATCTTGCAGTAATGCCCCTGGGCCAGGAACTGCGGGGAAGGAAGGATGTACTGCTGGCCGACCAGGGAGGGGTCGCCCAGCCGCATGGCGGCTGGGCACCCTGCACGGGAGAGACGAACAGCTCATAGGCACCCGCGCGGCCGTCAGCGGCTGGATCCAGCCGCGGGTGAGCAACTGGACCACCATCCAGCCGGCGAGTACGGCGACGCCGTATCCGGGATCCTGGCCCAGCGCCAGCCGCGTTCCTATCTTGCCGGCCCCGCACAGGAACCCCCGGCGGGGTGAGGCGGCCGGGGGCACTCATGACGCCCCCTGCCGTAGTGATCTGGTGGTCCCGGCTGCCCGTGCCGCCGGTTCGGTGGCTGAGTCCGTCACCGGCGCGGGCTCGCCGGCCGCCGCTGAGTCCGGAGCCAGCGGCAGCCGTACGGTCACCGTCGTGCCCACGCCCTCCCGCGACTGGAGAGTGACCTCGCCGTGATGGTTGCTGACGATGGTGCGGACGATCGCGAGCCCCAGACCCGTGCCGGGAAACGAGGTATGGACCACGTTGGACGCGCGGTAGAACCGGGTGAACAGGGACGGCTGATCCTTCTCCGGGATGCCGATGCCGGTGTCACGGATCTCCACCACAGCCTGGCCGCCGTCCCGGCGCGCCGAAACGTCGACGCGTCCGCCGCGGAAGGTGTATTTCGTGGCGTTGCTGAGCAGGTTGGTCAGCGCGCGGTCAAGCTGCTCCTGATCCCCGTTCACCACCAGGCCCTCCTCCGGGCCGGACAGGCCGAGTTCCACTCCCTTTGCCTCGGCGGTGGCCCGGATCTCCCCGGCCGCCGCCCTCACCACCGTTGCGAGATCGACCGGGCGCAACTCCGTCTCGAAGGTGCCCATCTCGATCTTGGACATCGTGAGCAGGTCATCGATGAGGTTGTCCAGCCGGGACGCATTCCGTTCGATCGCGGCAAGCATCCGGCGATGCCGGTCGCTGAGCGGGTCCTGCTCGTCTTCGTCCAGCATTTCCGCGAATCCGACGATGCTGGTCAGTGGTGCCCGCAGATCGTGGGAAACGGCCGCAAGGAAGTCCGACTTCGCGCGGTCCAGATCCTTGAGCCTCTCGACCAGGTCTTTCTCCTGCTCGTACAGGCGCGCGTGATCGAGCCCGCGCCCCACTTCCGCCGCAACCGATTCGACCGCGCTGATCTCCGCGGGCGTCCATGGCATGCCCGGCCTGCTGCGCAGCATGGTGAGCTCACCAAGCAGCTCCCGCCCGGTCCCGAACGGGGTGAACAGGAGCGCCTCGCCACCCAACCCGAGCAGCACCTCCCGGATCCGCCCGGGCAGCACCAGCTCGGCCTCATCGGAGTGAAGATCATTCAGGCAGTAACTCGCCCGCTGGTGATACAGGCCCGCCGCCAGCTCGAAGTACTCCGGTGGAATGCTCTCGATGACCGCACGCCGCAGGCCCCAGTCCTCGCGGTTACCCACCGGAAACGTGAGTTCTGTCCCGCTGACCAGCCCGACCCAGACGTAGTCACAGGCGAGGTTCTGCGCGATCGCCATCACCGCCTCGCGCGTGACGCCGTCCGCGTCAAGGTGCTTGCGCACGCGCTTGGCCGTTTCCGTGACCACGGTGCTCAGGCGGACGCTCTCCTCCTGCTCCGCCCGCAACCGGTCGCTTGCGTCGGCCAGGACGTTGATCGACTGCGACAGCTCACGCACTTCAGCGGGACCGCCCGGCACAGCGCGTGCAGCGTGATCCCCGGCTGCGAGCCGGAGTACCGTCTTGGTGTTGCCGATGATCGGGGGAAGCGACCAGCGCAGGATGATTGCCGTGAGGGCGGCCGGGATCATCAGCGCGACGGTTAGCACGATGGCCGACCCGGTCAGGCCAATTCCCAGCGATCGCGCGCTGTCCGCCGCAAGCGACCGGGTCACCCTTGCCAGCTGCGCCTGGAGTCGCTGGTTCGCGGCGACGAACAGATCCGACCGGACGGAAGCCTGCCCGATCAGGGCAGCGGACCGCGCGCTGCCCCTGGGAACAATGATCGCCCGGTCATCGAAGGCAAACGCGGCCTGGGCTGCGTCACCTTGTGCTTCCAGTCCGGGCACCACGCCGGGCCAGGCGAAGGCGCGCGCTCCGCTCAGATTCGCCGCGAACAGTTCGCGCTCGGTGTAGTACGACTGCAGGAACCGGTCCTGGCCGGTCAGCACGAATCCGCGGATGGAAGCCTGCGCGTCCAGGAAATTCGCGTGGATGACCTGGTTGCTCAACTGCAGGCGCTGGGCCTGGGAGTTGGCGTCGATCGCCGCTCGCTGCAGCCGTGATCCGAACATGACGAAGGCGACCGCGCCGAGCAGGAACAGGATCTGGATGCCACCGACGAACCAGGCATAAAACAGGAGGGAGCGGCTGCCCCACCCCGTCAGCCTTGTCTTCGCGACCGGGCGATCGCCGCCCGTGGTGGCCATATCAGCCCTCCCCGGCAGAGACCGCACTCCACGTCCGGCCGCCTGGCGCCAGGTGCCGGCCTTCAGCCCCACGGCCTCCAGACTGACTCCGGGACCAGCCACAAATGACTACTCAGAGTAACGTCTTGAATACTATCAATCAGGGTCGCCCGGACAGCGGTGCGGGTCAGCGGCGAGGTCACCGGCCAGCCGGCGGCCGCGCCGGCTGTGACCCATCAGAAGCCGACCGCGGTGGCGAACCTGGCGGCGTAATTCGCGCTCACGGCGGGGCTTGCCGGATGGCCGGCCCCATGACCGGGTACGTGTGCAGCAGACCGGGGCAGCCCGGGCCGCCAGCTTGGGTAGGGGGCAGAGGCGTGGCACGGGTCAACGACGAGGTCGCCGCCCTGCTGGCGGAGTATGCCGACCTCACCGCCATCACCGGCGGCGATGCGTTCCGGGTGCGCACCTACGAGAAGGCGGCCCGGTCGGTGGCCGGCTACCCGCAGGACATCGGGCCGCTGGACACCAAGGGCCTGCGGCAGATCCCCAACGTCGGCGCCTCGATCGCAGCCAAGATCGAGGAGTACCTGCACACGGGCGCCATCCATCAGCTGGAGGCGCTGCGTGCCAAGGTCCCGGCCGGGGTACGCCGGCTGACCGAGATACCCACGCTGGGGCCCAAGCGGGCGATGCTGCTCTATACCGAGCTGGGGATCGACTCGCTGGACAGGCTCGCCGGGGCAATCCGCGAAGGCCGCCTGGAGGGCCTGCCCGGCTTCGGCGCCAAGTCGGAGGAGAACCTGCTGCGCGGGCTCGAAGTCATCCAGAAGGCGGGGGTCCGGGTCCGGCTCGACGTCGCCATGGAACTCGCCGAGGAACTGACCGGCCTGCTGGCGGCCGTCCCGGGCTGCGAACGCTGCACCTATGCGGGGTCGCTGCGCCGGATGAGGGACACCATCGGGGACATCGACATCCTCGCCATCTCGCAGACGCCACCGGCTCTCATGACGGCGCTGACCGGGCTGCCGCACGTCGACCGGGTGGTGGCGAGCGGCCCGACCAAGACCTCGATCGTCACGACCGCAGGGCTTCAGGTCGACCTGCGGGTGGTGCCTCCCGCGAGCTGGGGGGCCGCCCTCCAGTACTTCACCGGGTCACGCGCGCATAACATCCGCACCCGCGAGATCGCCGTGCACAGCAGGCTGAAGCTGTCGGAGTACGGCCTGTTCGACGTCGCCACCGGCGAGAAGATCGTTTCGGCCACCGAGGAGGGGGTGTACGAGCGGCTCGGGCTGCCGTGGATCGCGCCGCCACTGCGCGAGGACAGCGGGGAGATCGAGGCGGCCCGGCAGGGGGAACTGCCGGTCCTGGTGACCGCAGCCGATCTGCGTGGGGACCTGCACACCCATACCGACCTCACCGACGGCACCGCCACCCTGGAGCAGATGGTGGCGGCCGCCGCCAAGTGCGGCTACGCCTACTACGCGATCACCGACCACGCGCCGAATCTGTTCATGCAGCGGATGACGCTGGAGAAGATGCTCACGCAGCGGGAGCAGGTGCACCAGCTGGACGGCAAGCATGCCGGGATGCGGCTGCTGCACGGGACCGAGCTCAACATCGACGCCGACGGGGACGTCGACTGGCCGCCGGAGGTCCTGCGCGGCTTCGATCTGTGCGTGGCATCGATCCATTCCGCCTTCACCCAGCCGCGCGAGGCGATGACCCGGCGCCTGATCCGGGCGGCCGAGAACCCCTGGGTGAGCATCCTCGGCCACCCCAGCGGCCGGCTGATCGGCAGGCGGCCACCGGTGGATGCCGACTGGGACCAGGTGTTCGCGGCCTGCGCGCGCAGCAGGACCGCGGTCGAGATCGACGCCTTCCCCGACCGGCTGGACGCCAGCGCGGAGCACATCAGGATGGCACTGCGCCATGGCGTGAAGTTCGCCATCGACAGCGATGCGCACGCGATCGGGCATCTCGCCCATCTGCGCTACGGCGTCGGCACCGCCCAGCGCGGCTGGCTGACGGCCGCCGATGTCATCAACACCTGGCCGGCCGATCGGCTCATGGCGTTCCTGCGCCCAGGCGGCTGACCCGGCCGATGGGCTGCCAGAGGTCCCCCTGGCGGGGGCTGAAGGGCCCTTCAGTGCGGCAGGCCAGGGACGGATGGTGAAGGTGAGTGCCTGTCACCCGGAAGTGAGGTGAAGGAACATGACAGTGATCGACCACTGGCCGGTCGAGGTGTCGCTGCGGGAAGAGGACCGGGAGACCCGGGCCGAGGCCCGGCTGGCCAAGGATGGCCTGGAGATAAGCGGCCACGGCCTGGCCCGCCGCAACCCGGACGACCGGGAGGTTACCGAGATCGGCGAGCAGATCGCTGCCGCGCGCGCCCTCTCCGACCTTGCCCACAAGCTGCTGAGTGCGGCCGCCGGGGAGATCGAGGGGATCACGCACGAGCGGGCCCGCCTGCACATGTGAGGCCCGCGTCCGGTGCGGTCGGGGGTGAGCCGCGGCCCGCAGCCGCCCTGGGCACCAGCAGCCGCGGCTGGCGCCGGTACCAGCGCGATCAAAGGTCCGGCGGGGCCTGCTGCCGGTCGTGGGCAGCCCAGCCGGTCACCAGCTGGTCCAGCACGGGGGCGAGATTGCGCAGCTCATCGAGGTGTGCGGGCGCGAGCTTGCCCAGCCGTGCCTCGCCGTCGGCGGTGAGCCCGACCCTCGTCAGGCGGCCGTCCTCCGCATCGCCACGGCGCTCGACGAGTCCCGCCGCCGCGGCCCGGTCGACGAGTTCCACCGCGCTGTGGTGGCGCAGCAGCAGGTAACCAGCGAGATCACCGACGGTGGGGTCCTGCCCACCGCGGTGGCCCTTGATCGCCACCAGCAGCTGATGCTGGGCCGGGGTGAGACCGACCGAGCGTGCTTGTGTCTGGCTCCAGTGCAGGAAGCGGCGCAGGCTGGTGCGGAACGCCAGCAGGTTCTCGAAGTCGCTGCGGGTCAGTTCGTGCACCTCCTTACCGTACGACGGACGTCAACGCCGGAGCCGGGCCAGGCACCGGCCACAGCGGCGTTTCAGGCCAGGCGCTCCCACCAGCAAATTGTATCGTGCTACGATGAAAATTGGTCGCCAACCACCCTGGCTCCTCCGCCGGCAACCCGCTGGAGGAGCCAGGGACCGCACTCGCTGAGTGGGTTCGCGTCATGAAGGCACCCACCGGACCAGCCGGCCACGGAACGGCGGCTCACAGAGGGCTCATGGGGGTGGCCGCCCAGGTACGCCTGCGCCGCGTCTACGAGGCGCCGGATCCAGGTGACGGGCACCGGGTTCTTGTGGACCGCTTGTGGCCCCGTGGCCTGGCCAGAAGCGCTGCCGCCGTGGACGAGTGGCTGAAAGCCGTGGCACCCTCGGACGAACTGCGCCGCTGGTACGGCCATGAGCGCGGGAAATTCGCGGCGTTCCGGCGCCGTTACGAGCAGGAACTGCAGGCCCCGGAACGGGCCGGTGCCCTGGACCACCTGCGGCACCTGGCCACGGCCGGTCCCCTCACCCTGCTGACCGCGACCAGGGACATCGAGCACAGCCAGGCAGCGGTCCTGGCCGAACGGCTGAGGAGCAGCCCATGACAGGTGAGCAGGCGGGCCAGCCGCGCCCGGGGGCACGGGCATACGACGCTGACGAGGATCTGCCCGGCGATCCGGCCTGCCTGCTGCGGCGCGTCTGCCCGGCCTGCGGCTCGGTGGCCGACCACGATCCCCCGACGGTCTGCCCCACCTGCCATGCGGAGATGCCGGGCGGCTAGGTGAGCCTGCCGCTCCCGGTGCCACCAGGCATGCTGCGCTCGGTCTTCCCGCGGTGCCGCAGGTCATCGGTGAGGGTGGCGGCGAGGTCACGCAGTGAACCGGACACCCGGACCTGCGGTGGCACCGGCTCGCGCAGGTCCCGCGCGTGCGCCGGCAGCCCGGCCAGGTCGCGCTCCAGCCGTGCCCGCGCAGCGGCGACCGTGTCCGGCGGCCCGGTCCGCTGTCCCGCGCGCATCACCGGGAGCAGCAGCGGCTCGTACCCGGCCGACCCTGGCTCGTCGCGGCGGGCGAGCAGGTCTTCGGTGACCGGCATCCGCCGCCACACCTGCTTCGGGCCGGGCAGGGTCGCCTTGCCCTCGGACAGCTTGAGCACCGGCCGGCCGTCGTAGGCGACCAGTTTGTAGGCACTGTCGAGGGACGGCGCGTCGGCCGACACCCCGAGCCGGGTGCCCACCCCCGCGGCGTCGACCGGCACGCCTTCCAGCCGCATCCGCTCCAGGTCAAGCTCGTCAAGCCCGCCGCTGACAAATATCCGCACCTGCGGCAGGCCGGCCGCGTCCAGCAGACGGCGGGTCTCGCGGGCGAGCGCCGCCAGATCCCCGCTGTCCAGCCGGACCGCCAGCGAGCGGGTGAGCCCCAGCTCACGGATGACCCCGATGGCGGCCTCGACACCGGCCAGGGTGTCGTAGGTATCGACCAGGAACGTCGTGCGTCCGGGCAGATCGGTGGCGAAAGCGCGGAACGCGCTGGCCTCGTCCGCGAAGGCCTCGATGTAGGAGTGCGCCATCGTGCCCGCTGCCTGCAGGCCGAACCGCCGGGCCGCCTCCACATTGGAGGTGGCGGTGAAACCGGCGATCGCCGACAGCCGGGCAACCGCCATCCCCGCGTCCACCCCGTGGGTGCGGCGCAGCGCGAAGTCGACCAGGTCGATGTCGCCGCCCGCGGCGAGCCGGCAGCGGGCAGCCTTGGTGGCGATCGCGGTCTGGAAGGTCACCTGGTTCAGCAGGTAGGTCTCGACCAGCTGAGCCTGCGCGATCGGGGCGGTGACCTCCAGCAGTGGCTCGTTCGGCAGCACCACCCGGCCCTCGGGGATCGCGTGCACATCGCCGGTGAAGCGCAGCGAGGCGAACGCCCCGATGCTGTCGCCGGCGAATCCTGCCGCGCTCAGCCAGCGCAGATCCTCCTCAGCGAACGCGAACGTCTCCAGGTAGGCCAGGCAGTCCTCCAGACCGCCCGCGACCAGGAAACCCCGGCCGCGTGGGAGATCGCGAACGAACAGGCTGAACGTGGCCAGGCCGGTCATCCCCCGCCGCAGGTAGCTGGCCGCCATGTTCAGCTCGTACAGATCGGTGACCAGCGCCTGGCTCATGGCACGCTCTCCCTCGCCCCCCGTGCCCCCTGGCTGGCGGGCGCGGGGGCCCTGGACATGCCGTGGTCCGCGGGCCGGGCTGCCGCGGTCCCCGCCGCTGCCAGGGATCTCAGCACATTCTCCGCCACCTGCGCCGGTGGCGGGGTGGCGTCCACCGCCAGCGCCGACGGCCATGGCTGCTGGGATGCGGCGAGCCTGCGCACCAGCGTGGTGGTCGCGTCCGAGGCGTCACTGCCAGCGGCGGTTCGCGCGCCGACCCGTTCCACGATCAGCTCGATCGGCAGCTCGCACCGGACTTCGGCCAGGTCGGCGGAGACCTGCCCGGCCAGCGTGCGGGCCGCCTCCCGCCAGGCCGGGTCGTGCCAGGACGCGTCGGCCACCACGCTGCGCCCGGCTGCCAGCAAGGCCTGCGCCCGCCGCAGCAGTTCGCCATAGGTGGCCTCCGTCATCTCCGGCCGGTAAAGCCCCTGGCCGAACGGGGCAGGCGCCGGTACCGCCGGATCGATGCCGGCCAGCTGCTTGCGGATCTCATCGGAGCGGAGCACGGCAGCGCCGAGCGCCTCACCGAGATAACCCGCCAGGGTGGACTTACCGGTGCCGGGCAGGCCGCCGATCACCACCAGAGCGACCCGGCCCGCCCTCAGGTGCTCCGCGGCGAGACTGAGCAGATGCTGTGCCTCCCGCGCCGCCCGGTCCTGCGCCCGCGAACCCTCATCGGCCTGTTCCCAGGCCAGAGCCGCTACCTTGGCCCGGACCTGGGCCCGGTAGGCGATGTGATGATGGGCCAGCGAGTCCGGCCAGGTGTCACCGGCGAACTCGCGGTACGCGGCGAGGAACTGCCCGGCAAGATCGGCGCGTCCCAGCCGTTCCAGGTCCATGGCGAGGAATGCGACGTCCGCGAGGACGTCGCCCCAGCGCAAGGTGTCGTCGAACTCGAGGCAATCGAGCACGCGTGGGCCATCGTTGAGGCAGAAAATATCGTCGGCCAGCAGGTCGCCGTGACCGTCACGGGCGCGGCCGGCCGCCACCCGGGAAGCGAAAAGGCTGCCCCTGCCAGCCAGGTAGCGGCGGGCGAGCGTGATGACCTCCTCCGCGACGGCCGGGTCCAGCAGTGGCCCGACGAACCGGGTCATCTCCGCCGCGTTCGCTTCCCAGCGGGCGGCCACAGCGTCACGGCTGGCCGCGTCCTCGATCTGGCGGGAGGTCTCTGCCCGGGAGTGGAACGCCGCAAGCAGCCGGGCCAGGCGGCGCAGATCCCCCCGTACCGGCTGGCCGTCGGCCACCAGCGTGGCCAGCCTGCGGCTGGCAGGCAGCCGGCGCATCACCACCAGATGATCGAACGGCTGGCCGTCCGGGCCGACCACGTCGGCCACGCCGAGGTAGACATCAGGCGCGAGGCGGCGGTTGAGTTCCACCTCCCGGTGGCAGGCGGCTTCCCGCGCCTCGCGGCTGCGGTAGTCCAGGAAGCCAAGGTCCAGCGGCTTCTTCAGCTTGTAGGCACGGTCGCCCACGAAGAACACCACGCCCGAGTGAGTCTCGGCGACGCCCGCGTGGCCGCCCGGCCCGGATGGGTGCCAGCCGGGACTGGCGGGCCCGCTGGCGGTCACGGTGCCGGAGGCCGGCGCGCACATGGCCGGGGCTCCTACCGGGGTCTCACACCCGGGCGTGGGCTGGCGCGAAGTAGCGGGTGAACCAGTCGCGGGCAAGGCCTGCCGCCCTTTCCAGAGTTCCGGGTTCGGAGAACAGATGGGTCGCCCCGGGCACCACCGCGAGGTCGTTCTCGCAGTGCAGGTGCCGCTGCGCCTCGCGGTTCATCTCCAGCACCGCTTCGTCGCGGCCGCCCACGATGAGCAGGGTCGGGGCCCGCACCGTGGCCAGCCGGGGAATCGCCAGATCGGGGCGGCCGCCGCGGGAGACCACCGCGGCGATCTCGCTGCCAGGTTCGGCGGCGGCCCACAGCGCGGCAGCGGCGCCGGTGCTCGCCCCGAAGTACCCGATCCGGGCACCGGCCAGGCCTGGCTGATCGCGCAGCCAGCGGGTGGCGTCGCTCAGCCGGCCCGCCAGCAGCCCGATGTCGAACACGTTGGCCCGGTCCTGTTCCTCCTGCGGTGTGAGCAGGTCGAACAGCAGCGTGCCCAGCCCGGCATCGGCCAGCACATCGGCCACGAAACGGTTGCGCGGGCTGTGCCGGCTGCTCCCGCTGCCATGCGCGAACAGCACGACCCCGGGCGAGGTTCCCGAGGTGGACAGATGCCCAGGCAGCCGGACCGGCCCGGCGCTGATCGCCACCTCGCCGTCCCAGGAGGAGGGAGCCGGGCCGGTGTGAGGGACCCCGGCCGGCCCGCGCTCCCGTTCCTCCTGCGCGGCCTGCCGCAGGAGCCCGATCACTTCGTCATCGCTGGTCTGGGAGAAGTCCCGGTACCACTCGCCGATCGCCAGGAAGTGCTCTGGTGTCTCCAGGCAGATCACTTCGTCGGCATCGGCGGCCAGATCGGCGCACGTGGAAGGCGGTGCGACCGGGACCGCCAGCACGACCCGGCCCGCACCCTGCGCCCGCGCCACCTGACAGGCGGCACGGGCGGTCGAACCGGTGGCGATGCCGTCGTCGATGATGATCGCGGTCCGCCCGGTCAGCGGCGTGCGCGGGCGGTCCCCCCGGAAGCGCCTGGCCCGCCGCTCCAGTTCCGCTCGCTCACGTGCCTCCACCGCGGCAATCTCGTCCTGGCTGACCCGGACGATCCTGACCACCTCAGGATTGATGATCCTGACGTCGCCCTCCCCGATCGCGCCCATGCCCAGTTCGGGCTGCACGGGCACGCCGAGCTTGCGGACGACGATCACGTCAAGCGGTGCCCGCAGTGCCCGCGCCACCTGCGCCGCGACCGGAACCCCGCCCCGCGGCAGCCCCAGCACCACCACGTCCTCGTCCTGCAGGTGCGTCAGCCGGGCGGCCAGGCGCCGGCCCGCGTCAGACCGGTCGAAAAACGGCATGGCACACCCCCTTCCGTCTCGTCCCAGTCTGTGTACCCAGCGCCGGCGTGTGCCAGAGGCGATGGTCCCGAGCGTGGTTGCAGAAAGTAACGATCCGGGTCTAACCGGGGTGAAGCACGCTGATCAGATGCGCAGCGAGCGCAGGAACGCGCGGGTGCGGGCGGCGTCATCCCCCCGCGCGTACTCGCCGGCGACGAAATCGGTCACGCCAGCTTCGGCCAGGACCTGAATCTCGGCGGCGACGGTGTCCTCGTCGCCCACGATCGCCACGTCAGCAGGGCCGGCAGCGCCCTCACGGTCGAGCATGGCCCGGTAGGAGGGCAGGTTCCCGTAGATGGCGAAGACCCTGGCGGCCCGGTCGCGGGCGCCGGCCGGATCGCTGGTGACGCACACCGGCAGGATGCACACCACCCTCGGGCTGGGCCGTCCGGCGGCGGTCGCCGCCGCCGCCAGCGTTGGCACGATGTGGTCGCGGACGGTGGCGGGCCCGGTCATCCACAGCACCGTGCCGTCCGCCTGCCCGCCGGCCAGGCCCAGCATCTGGCTGCCGAGCGCGGCCAGCAGCACCGGCACCCGGCCCTCGCCCGGGACGGTCAGGCCGACGTTGGCGCTGACCGTCGTGCCGGTGAACGAGGCCGGGCGCCGCTCCAGCAGCGGCAGCAGGACGGCCAGGTATTCGCGCATGTGCCGGATCGGCTGCCCGAAGCTATAGCCGAACATGTCCTCGATCACGATCTTGTGTGACAGGCCGATCCCGAGCGTCAGCCGCCCCCCGGTGGCCGCCGCCGCGGTCAGCGCCTGCTGGGCCAGTGCGGCCGGATGGCGGGGATAGGTGGGAACCACCGCCGTGCCGAGTTCGATGCCCGGCACTTCCCGGCCGGCGACCGCGAGCGCGGTCAGCGCATCCAGGCCGAAGATGTTGTTCACCCATGCCGAGCTGAACCCGTCGCCGGCAGCCTGCTGGAGCTGGTCCCGCAGGCCGGTCATCGGGTCGGGACCGGACGGCTCCACAAGCGTTACGCCAATACGCATGTGCCTATTGTGCTGCCTGGTCCCGCTTCATCAGGCCAGGATCTGCCCACCCGCACGGATCAGGCCGGGGCGGCCGCGCGGACCAGAGTCGGAGGTCCCTGCCCACCGGGTACTTCACCCGTGGGGCGTGGCCCGCCTGGGACCGCCGTTCGGCGCGGGAGAATTTCAGCAGCCCGGCGCACCGTAGTCCAGCTCGGCGTACCAGTCGCCACGCCCGCCTGGCGTCAGGGGCCAGTGAACAGCTCGCTCAGGCGCACCGTGGCTACCGGCTGGTCGCCGGCGCCGAGGCCGGCCGCTGACCCCCGGCCGCCCCGGTTTGCTCCGCGCCCGCCGGCGGCGAAGATGGATGGATGCGCGCCGTCTGTGTGTTCTGCGGATCGAATCCGGGCCGCCGCCCCGAGTACCTGGCCGGTGCGGCCGGCCTTGCCCGCCTGCTGGCCGGGCGCGGGATCGGCATCGTCTACGGGGGCGCCCACGTGGGCACGATGGGTGCCCTCGCCGATGCCGCCCTGGCCGCAGGCGGCGAGGTCACCGGCGTCATCCCACGCCACCTGGTGGAGGCCGAGGTCGCCCACGAGGGGCTCAGCAAGCTGCATGTCGTGTCCTCCATGCACGACCGCAAGGCCCTGATGGCACAACTGTCGGACGCGTTCATCGCCCTGCCCGGCGGCCTCGGCACGCTGGAAGAGTTCGCCGAGGTGACGACCTGGTCGCAGCTGGGACTGCATGCGAAGCCGACCGGCCTGCTCAATCTGCTCGGGTACTTCGACGATCTGCTGCGGTTCCTCGATCACGGCGTGGCCGAGCGCTTCATCCGGCCCACCCACCGTGACCTGGTGATCTGCCAGCCGGAACCGGCGGCCCTACTGGCGGCGCTGGAGGAGTGGCAGGCTCCGGCCGGCCACAAGTGGATGGACGCCGACGGGTCGGACCTCGCGGTCCGGCGCCGATCCTGAGCTGCGGGGAATGGCACCCGACCACCCTTGGTTGATACCCCGTAGGGTATCTGAGCGGGATGCCGGCAGACATGAGGAGGAACCATGGCGACGGTCGAACTGACGGCCGAGAACTTCGAGTCCGCGATCAACGACACCGACCTGGCGCTGGTCGATTTCTGGGCGGCCTGGTGCGGTCCGTGCCGCGTGTTCGGCCCGGTCTTCGAGAAGGCGTCGGAGCGGCACCCGGACGCGGTGTTCGGCAAGGTCGACACCGAGGCGCAGCAGGCCCTTGCGGCATCGTTCGGCATCTCGTCGATCCCGACCCTGATGATCATCCGTGACAACGTCGTCGTGTACGCGCAGCCCGGAGCCCTGCCCGAGTCGGCGCTCAACGAACTCATCACCAAGGCCCGCGAACTCGACATGGACCAGGTCCGCGCTAGCATCGCCGAGCACGAGAAGGCCCACCAGGCCGGCAGCGCGTGACGCTGCCCGGCTGTCCTCACGCGGAGAGGTAGCGGCATGGACCGGCAGCAGTGGGACGAGCGGTATGCCAGCACCGGCCTGATCTGGAGCGCGGAGCCGAACCGGTTCGTGGTCGAGGAACTGGCCGGCCTGGCGCCAGGCCGGGCGCTGGACCTGGGAACCGGTGAGGGACGCAACGCCATCTGGCTGGCCGAACGCGGCTGGCAGGTGACGGCCGTCGATTTCTCCGCGGTGGCGCTCGCCAAGGGTGCCAAGCTGGCGGAGAGCCGGGCCGTGACCGCAGTCCGCTGGGTCGAGGCTGATCTGCGGGAGTATCGGCCCGACCCGGGCGCCTACGACCTGGTGCTGCTGGCCTACATTCACCTGCCCAGGGGCGAGTTCGGCGCGCTGCTGGAGGCGGCCGCGTCGGCGCTGGCGCCGGGCGGCACACTGCTGGTGGTCGGCCACGATGTGGACAACATCGCCCACGGTCACGGCGGGCCGCAGGACCCCGGGATCCTGCACCGGGTTGACGATGTGGTGGCAGGCCTGCCAGGCCTGACCATCGCCCGGGCCGAACAGGCCCGGCGGCCGGTGCAGACCGATGAGGGCGAGCGGGTGGCCATCGACACGGTGGTCCGGGCCCAGCGCTCCTGACCGGCTCGAGCCCGGGGCGCTGGGCCCGGCCCGGCTCCACTTCCCCAGCAAACCCAGAACTCACACAGAACGAGGGGTGAAGCGAATGGGGTCGCCATCGCCCGGCACTACGGGGGCAGCACATAGTTTCCACACCACGTGCGGACGGGAGGTGACCGTCGGGCTGATCGCTGTCGGGGATGCTCAGCGGCCTGCCCGCCGGGTCACCGTGAACATCGGGGAATGCCCGGACTGCCACGACGGGGCCTGGGCCGCGCTGACCGCCGCGGAAGCCCGGCAACTCGCCGCCGACCTGCTCTACCAGGCGGACGCCGCCGACCTGCCCGCCCACACGGAAGGCGCCAGGCGCGCCATCTGACGCAGCTTGCCGAATGGCCGAGGCACTTAGCAGCCGCATCTGTACTCTGAGTGAGAGGTCCATCCGGGCGGGGGCGCGGGTGCGACCGCCAGCCGCCCGGGGCCAGTGCATGCCGTTGATGTCTGCTTGAGCCCACCGCTCCGGCCGCCGCCATCCCCGCCCTCGCCGCTTCTGCCGCGGAGGTACCCTGCGCGCACGAGGCCGCTTGAACAGATACCCCATGGGGTATAGTGGTGGAAGTAAGAGGAGAGGATATGAAGGTCGACGATGAGGCTGCCGGCGCGGTGCTCAACCGCCTGCGGCGGGCCCAGGGCCAGCTCGCTGGGGTAATCGCGATGCTGGAATCGGGGCGCGACTGCACCGACGTGGTGACCCAGCTCGCAGCGGTGTCCCGCGCGCTCGACAAGGCGGGCTTCAAGATCGTTGCCAGCGGCATGCGCCAGTGCCTGGCCGCTGACGGCGACGCGCCACTGACCGAGGAACAGCTGGAGAAGATGTTCCTCACCCTGGCCTGACCGGCCGGTGGGAGCTCCCACGGGCCTCGTGATCATCTACTGGGGAACTCAATGGAATATGGCATGACCGTCCGCACCTCAAAGCCGTTCTCCGAGACCGTGACGCGGGTCCGCGACGCGCTCAAATCCCAGGGCTTCGGCGTGCTGACCGAGATCGACGTCTCGGCGACCATGAAGAAGAAGCTCAACCTCGATCTGCCCCCCTACAGGATTCTCGGGGCGTGCAACCCCCATCTGGCCAGCCAGGCGATTGCCGCGGAGCCGGAAATCGGCGCCCTCCTGCCGTGCAACGTCGTAGTTCGGCAGGACGCGGAAGGCAGCACGCGGGTCGAGTTCATGGACCCGAACGCCGTGCTGAAGCTGGTCGACCGGCCGATAGTCAACCACCTCGCGGCGGAGGTGCGCAGCAGGCTCGAGCGGGTGATGGCCGCTCTCTGAGCGCGGCGGCGCCCGGGCCGTTGTAGAATTTCGACCATGATCCGGGTGACCGTGAACGGCGCGGCGCACCGCTTCGAGCGTCCGCTCGCAGTGGAAGAGCTGATCGCGCGCCTTGAGCTCGCGGGCAAGAAGGTCGCGGTGGAGCGCAACGGCGAAATCGTGCCGAAGAGCGCGCACGCGGCGACGCAGGTCGCCGACGGCGACGCGCTGGAAATCGTCGTCGCGGTAGGTGGAGGCTGATTATGGCAAAACGAGACGAGCTGGTCGTAGCGGGACGTTCCTATTCCTCCCGCCTGCTTGTCGGTACCGGCAAGTACAAGGACTTCGCCGAAACACGCAGCGCGATCGAAGCCTCTGGCGCGCAGATCGTCACCGTGGCGATCCGCCGCACCAACATCGGCCAGACCCAGGGCGAGCCCTCGCTGCTCGACTTTGTTCCGCCCTCGAAGTTCACCTACCTGCCCAACACCGCGGGTTGCTACAACGCGCAGGATGCGGTGCGCACCCTGCGCCTCGCGCGCGAGCTGCTCGACGGCCACAAGCTCGTGAAGCTCGAAGTACTCGGCGACCCGCAATCGCTCTACCCCAACATGCCGGAGACTCTGGCGGCGGCGAAACAGCTGGTGAGCGAGGGCTTCGAGGTCATGGTTTACTGCTCCGACGATCCGATCCAGGCAAAGATGCTGGAAGACCTCGGCTGCGTCGCGGTGATGCCCCTCGCCTCGCTGATCGGCTCGGG
>DPMS01000591.1 GCA_003541285.1 Actinomycetota bacterium | reverse complement strand
CAACGAGAAGATCAAGTTCGCCGCGGTGCTGGACCGCGCCGTCGCGCTCGGCTTCGACGCGGTGTGTACCGGCCACCATGCGCGGCTGGAGGCGGGACGGCTGCGGCGCAGCGTGGACGCCGCCAAGGACCAGTCCTACGTGCTGGCGGTGCTGACCCGTCACCAGCTTGACCGGGCCATGTTCCCGCTTGGCGATTCCACCAAGGCGCAGGTCCGCGCCGAGGCGGCGCAGCGCGGGCTGGCCGTCGCGGACAAGCCCGACAGTCACGATGTCTGCTTCATCCCCGACGGGGATACCAGGGCGTTCCTGGCCAGCCACCTGGGCAGCACACCCGGCGCCATCGTGGAACCGGACGGGACCGTGGTCGGCCGTCACGACGGCAGCTACGGCTTCACCATCGGCCAGCGCAAGGGCCTGCGGGTGGGCACGCCGGCCCGCGATGGCCGCCCCCGCTATGTGCTGGACATCCAGCCGGTCTCCGGCATCGTGACCGTCGGCCCGGCCGAAGCGCTTGACGTGCATGACATCATTGCCGAACGCCCGGTGTGGACCGGCTGCGCGCCGCCCACCGGCCCGCGCGGCTGCCTGGTCCAGTTCCGCGCGCACGGCGAACCGGTGCAGGCGACCGCCCAACTGGATGGCGATCTGCTGCGCATCCGGCCCGATGCACCTGCCCGCGGGGTCGCCGCCGGCCAGGCCGCGGTGCTGTACGACGCCGACACCGTCCTGGGCAGTGCCACCATCGCGGTCACGGCCTGACGCGCGCCTTTCCGGCATCGCCGCCACCCGGCTGGGGAAGGGCCAGGACGCGCAATTGCGGGTCGACGTGCGATAGATCCACGTGTTCGACCCGGCCAGCGGCCGGAATCTTGCACTCGGCGAGGCAGCACCGCGGCCACGCCGGGCCAGGCTCGGAGATTCACCGAGGAGGGGCATGGATGCGCTAGGTACTGGGCCGGGCTGGTGGCACGGGGCCACCGTGTACCAGATCTACGTCCGCTCCTGGCGTGACAGTGACGGGGACGGGTACGGCGACCTGCGCGGGGTGATCGCCGGGCTCGACTACCTGGCATGGCTGGGGGTGGACGGCATCTGGCTGTCGCCGACAATGCCATCCCCTGATGATGACTGGGGTTACGACGTCAGCGATTACCTGGGCGTGCACCCTGAGCTTGGCACGCTGGCCGACCTGGACCTGCTGGTGGAGGAGGCGGGCCGGCGGGGCCTGAAGGTGCTGCTGGATCTGGTGCCCAACCACACCAGCAGTGCTCATCCCTGGTTCGCCGACGCCCGCTCTGGCCCTGGGTCAGCGCATCGCGGTTACTACGTATGGGCCGACCCGGCGGCGGACGGTGGCCCGCCGAACAACTGGCGGGATTCGACCGGCGCGCCCGCCTGGACCTTCGACGCGGCCAGCGGTCAGTACTATCTGCACAACTTCCTGCCGAGCCAGCCGGACCTGAACTGGTGGCATCCCGCCGTCCACCGTGAATTCGGCGAGATCCTGCGATTCTGGTTCGACCGGGGGATCGCCGGGTTCCGCATCGACGTCGCGCATGGCCTGTACAAGGACGCCGCCCTGCGGGACGATCCACCGGCGCCGGCCGGGCACGGCCTGCTGACCGGCCGTTCGGGCCTGGCCCAGGTGTACAGCGCCAACCGGCCGCAGTCACATGCGGTGTTCCGGGACTGGCGCGCGATCGCCGAGAGCTACTCGCCGCCGCGGCTGCTGCTCGGTGAGACCTGGGTGGGCGACCTGGACCGGATGGCCGCCTTCCACGGGCACGGCGACGAACTCCAGCTCACCTTCAATTTCCCGTTCATCTTCGCTGATTTCACCGCCGCCGCGCTGTCCGGGGTGGTGGCCAGGACGCTGGCCGTCCTGCCGGCCGGGGAGTGCCCGGTCTGGACGGCGTCCAACCACGACATCAGCCGCTTCCCGACCCGCTGGTGTGCCGGGGACGAGCGCAAGGCCCGGCTCGCCCTGCTGGTTCTCGCCACCCTGCCGGGCACCTTCGTCCTGTACTACGGGGATGAGATCGCGATGACCGACGTGGCGGTCCCGGCCGGGCAGCGGCGGGACGCGATGACGGCGGATCGACCCGGGGGAGGGCGGGATGCGGCCAGGACCCCTATGCACTGGGACTCCTCTCCGTCGGCCGGCTTCACGGCCGGCGGTGCCCGGCCCTGGCTGCCCAGTGGCGAGACGCGCGGGCGTAACGTCGTGGCGCAGCGCGGTGACCCCCGCTCCACGCTGGAGTTCTGCCGCGATCTGCTCGCGTTGCGGCGGGCCGAGTTCGGCGGCACCATCACGGCATACCGCGAACTGCCCGGTGCCCCGGGCGTATGGTCCTACCAGGCCGGTGACCTGCTGGTAGCAGCCAACTTCTCCGATGAGGACGTCTGCCTGCCCGGCCTGGCACCCGGACTGCTGCTGTCCACGAACGCCGGCGCTGCCAGGCCAGGCCCGGTGACCGCCTTGCGGCCATGGGAAGGTGTCATCGCCCGGCCCTACCGGCGCAGGACCGCCTGATCGGTCAGTGCGATCGCGAGCTGCCCCAGGGCGGTGGGGTGGAACGGCGCGGGGTCATCCAGCCACTGGACGTAGGGCTGGCTGGTGCATAGCTGGTGCCCGGCGAAGTCGGGCTGCGGGGAACTGAACCCGAAGTCGGCGGCCCCCTTGGCCAGGACCGTGTTCAGGGTGGCCAGCCGGGAGGTGAGAATGGTCAGCTTGGCCGGGGTGAGGCCGGCCGGGC
>DPMS01000367.1 GCA_003541285.1 Actinomycetota bacterium | reverse complement strand
ATCATGCTGGACATCGAGTACGACCCCTATGCCAGCCAGGATGGCACCAACCAGTGTTACGGGCTCAGCCAGTCTGCCATGGTGACGTGGATCTCCGGGTTCGCCGCCGAGGTGAAGAAGAAGACCGGGCTGTACCCGATCATCTACTCCACCACGGGCTGGTGGAAGTCGTGCACGGGGAACAGCGCCGGCTTCGGCACATCCCCGCTCTGGATAGCCGCGTACACGACCAATAGCAGCCCGGGCACACTGCCGGCGGGCTGGCCGGCCAACGGCTGGACGTTCTGGCAGTACTCCAGCACCGGCACGGTGTCAGGTATCGCCAGCACCGGCGCCACCGACCTCGATCAGCTCAACCCCGGATTCGTCGGCTTGCTGAGCCCCAGCACCCAGCAGACCACCGTGGGCACCCCGGCACAACTGCGCGTCCTCGCGACCGGGTCAAGCCTCAACTACTCCGCCAGTGGGCTGCCGTCCGGTCTGTCGATCGACGCCACGACCGGGGTGATCACCGGGACTCCGTCAGCCACCGGCGCCAGCAGCGTGACGGTCACCGCCACCTCTTCCAGCGCCACCGCCTCGGTCAGCTTCACCTGGTATGTGCACGGGACGGTCGCTGTCACCTCGCCGGGAGACCAGAGCACAGTGGCCGGCAGCCCAGTCGACTTCCCGGTCACGGCCTCCGACACGGATCCCGCACCGCCGATGACCTTCAGTGCCACCGGGCTGCCCCCCGGGGTCTCAATCAGCAGCGGCGGGCTGATCACCGGATGGCCGGACATCCCTGGGACTTACCAGCCCACCGTGACCGCGGCCGACAGCCTCAAAGGCTCCGGATCGGCATCGTTCACCTGGACCGTCAGCACCGCGCCGAACCAGGGCCCGGTCGGCCGGGTCCGGCTCGACCTGGGCGGCAAGTGCCTCAACGATGTGGGGAATAAGTCAGCCAGCGGCACCCAGCTGGACATCTGGAGCTGCAACGGCAGCACCTCCCAGAGGTGGACGTATGCGGCCGACGAGAGCCTGCGTATCCACGGGGTGTGCCTGACCGCGCCGGGCAAGGCTGGCTGGAAGGTGCGGCTGAAGCCGTGCCGGGGCGCTGCCGCCGGCCAGTGGCGGCTGGTCTACCCGCGCTCGGTGAACTCCAGGGCAACGGGCAAGATCCCGCTTACCCTGGTCAACCCTGCATCCGGGTGGTGCCTGGCCGATCCCGGCGGCACCACCAACGGCACCCGGATGGTGGCCAGATCGTGCAATGGGAATACGGGCCAGGCGTGGACGCTGCCGGCCGGGCCGGTGAAGTCGCAGCTTCCCGGCAAGTGCCTCGATGACCACGCCGGCTCCACTGCCAACGGCACCAAGATCGACCTGTGGACGTGCAACGGCACCGCCGCTCAGGCATGGACTGCGGAGCCCGACGGCACCCTGCGTGTCCGCGGCAAGTGCCTGGACGTGCATGCCGGCGGCACCGCCAGCGGCACGGCGGTGGACCTGTGGTGGTGCAACCGGACCAGGGCGCAGCAGTGGCACCTGGTTTCCACCGGTGCCGGTGTGAGCCTGGTCAACCCGCACTCGGGCAAGTGCCTGACCGATCCCGGCAATCGAACCGGCAACGGCACCGCCCTGCAGATCGCCACCTGTGCGGGTGCGCCCGGCCAGAAATGGCGCGTCCAGTAGGCGGCAGCAACGTCGCGACCAGGACCGACCTTGGGTTTCGCCGGGCTATGACGGCTTTGTGATGGCACGATGAGGTCGTGGCACAGCAGCAGGCAGCGGCCGGGCAGGACCGGGTGGACGCGACCGCACGCGCGGTCATCGAGTGCGCGGCCGACGCGATCGTGGCGTTCAGCACCGACCACACCGTCCTGCTCTGGAATCCGGCCGCCGAGCGCATGTTCGGCTGGACCGCACAGGAGGTCCTGGGTACTGAGCCGCCGATCATCCCGGAGGAACTCAGGGCCGAGCACAACGCGGTGCTGGAAAGGATCCGCGGTGGCGGCCAGGTTTCTTTCGCGACCCGCCGCGCCCGCAAGGACGGCAGCCTGCTTGACCTGCGTATCGACACCAGCGCGCTGCTGGACCGCACGGGCGGGATCATCGGCTGGGTGAATGTCTGCCACCGTGCGGGTGAGGACGAGGCAGCACGCAGCCACATGGCCAAGCGCGCCCGGGTGGTGCGCAAACTCGGCGACGTGGTTGCCGACATGAACGCCCAGCGCGACCTGGAGGCCGTGCTCGACCGGATCGCAGCCAGCCTGTGTGATCTCACCGGCGCGGATGCGGGCGGGTTTGTGCTCATCGAGGACGGCCGGCTGCGCCTGGTGAGCGTGGAAGGACTGCCGGCGAGCTTGCGGGGCCGGACCGCTGACCTGCCGTCGAGCCTGGTGGGCGAACTGATGCGCTCGGGCCGGACGGTGATGATGGCCACCGACGAATCCGGCGGGTTCGGTGACCTGATCTGGTCCGCGCTCCCGGGACTGCACACGATCGCGCTGGCCCTCTCGCACGTCGGCGGCCGTCCCTACGGTGCGCTCTACGCCCTCTACAGCCGGCGCAAGGTCGGGCATGTCGAACTGGAACTGCTGGAGCTGATGGCAGGCCACGCGGGTGTCGC
>DPMS01000366.1 GCA_003541285.1 Actinomycetota bacterium | reverse complement strand
CTTGACCCCCAGGCACGAATCCAGCCATCGCTGGACGTCGCCCGACAGGGGCTGGTGGGCATTTGAGCAGGTG
The DNA here is from genome assembly GCA_003541285.1 of Actinomycetota bacterium. GTDB lineage: Bacteria > Actinomycetota > Actinomycetes > Streptosporangiales > Streptosporangiaceae > UBA9676. The sequence continues at coordinate 3,946 of DPMS01000366.1, read as the reverse complement.
AAATGATGGTTCAACATCGGTAGGTGTCGCCCGAAGCCGACCTCTGTTGGCTCTTGAAATGGCTCTTGCTGGCCTAGGCAGAGGATCACTCGCGCCAGGGGCGTTCCGCTGCATCAGGGAGGGACGCACCAGCGCAGCCGACCACGCATATCCCGCTCACTGGTGATGTCCGCTCTCGATTCCGCCCTGGTTGCCGAATCGAGCCGCACTTCAGATCAAGGCGACGCCGCTGCGCGGCACCGCTGCGCGCGCCCGCCACCGGGCTCCGCGTTGAGGACGCCCGCCCGGCACGGGCGCGCGGCCACCGGCAGCGCCTGTAGATCAATCACGCTCATCCGGCATGTCAAGCAGTCCGGTGATGCGCGGAACCGTCTTCCTCGCCCCGTTATTGTCCAGCTCGCGGCTACCGCGTCAATGGCGGCCCTGCGGGCCGTCGCAAGCGATCGGCTACGCCGACCATTGACCCGGCACCCACTCGCAAGGATTCGGCGCCTGCGAGGAAGAGGGGGGAGTGAAGCCGCTGAGTGACCGGTGAGCCTGACCCTCAGCCGTTCCAGTGGCCGATGGGCGCGATGACATGGCCGCCCGGGCCGTTGCACCACCACACCGCTGCTCCCTCATGCTCGCGGGCGTGTGCCCCCAAATTGTGAGCGGGGCATACCGGCCAGACGGTGCCCCAGAGAATGTGCATGATCGAGTTCTGCAGGTCATCAGCCACCGCCACCAGGACGTAGACGGGATCACTGGCGTCTGCGGGGTGAATACCGGTGGTGCTGCCTGATCCGCCGCCCTGGTACACCGCATGCGCGTACTCATCCCGGTCGTTCAGGATCAAGCCGACAGGCCCGTCCAGGCCGGTGGCACGCACGTCCGCTTCCACCACGTGCAGGGCCTGTTCCAGCGCTTGCAGCAGGGATGGCTCTTCCCTGAAGCCAGGCTCACGAGTCATAGCGACCATCATGCTGCCTCGACGGTCATAGCCGACAGCTCGATCATCCAGTCGTGCCCGCTGCGTGCCCGATAGGGCAGCGAACCCGGGCGACTCATGGTCACTCGCGGCCAAGCCGCAATGCTCACCGACCTGGGATGGCGCAGATTACGGTGGGGCCTAAGACGATCTTGAAAGCAGCCGGTCATCGAAACGAGGCTTTCTTCTTTCCCTGGGAGGCCAACCGGAATTCCGCCCGGGCAGTACTCCCGTCCTTAGGAATGACACCCATGTACCAGTGATCCACGGACGGTGACTTGCCGAATATCGACCACGGCTGGATCGGCTCGCATACCGCTACGAGCACGTCGCCATCGGCCAGAACCAATTGACTGGTAAACGAGCTGCCCGATCTGGCTCGGACAGCATGAAAGGTCAGGCTGTGCACACCCGGCGCCAGCGGCACCCACTTGGGGATCTGGAAAGGTGACATCACTATGCCCAGCCTGGACTTTCCTTCCCGGACCGCCACGGCTGGATTGTTCGATGACATGCTCCGGCTGGGTGTCCGAATGATTCCCTGCATCAGCAAGCCAGTCCTGTGCCGTCTCCTGGCCCGGCGCAACCGCTGCCTCAGCAACCACGACTCTTGAGCCGGCTCAGCGGATCGATGGTGTAAGGGGCCTCTTGCACGATCTAATCGTGCCTCTGCTCGGCCGTCACAGCTATAGAGGAGCCTCTGGGCGTGCCAGATCCGTGCCAGAACATGCAGTCGTTGACGGTCAGCCGTGGGCACTCACGGTGACCGCTCGTCCAGGCCAAGCTGGGCGAGAGCAGGTCAGCGGGGGAGCCGATACGACCTCTTAAGCAGCAGGTCGCCGGGCCTGTAGCCTCGCAGTGTGACGAGGCCGCGCCGTGTACTCATCAGCTGGGATCACTGCGCTGATGGTATTTGGCTGGTTACCACCAAAGAAGAGCTGGAGGCCGCCACTTACGAAGAGTGGAGCCGCATAACCACAGCCCTGCATGGGCCACCTGGGACGCCGCCCGCTCACCGGCCGTGGGGTGACCTGCTGAGCGATCAGCTGCTCGATGACCTCAAGGCCTGGAACGACTCCTGCGACTGGACCATTCCCCAGCCGGACGAGGAGACCGTCGACGATGACGCGCTGGGGGATCGGGGCCGGGAGCTTGCGGTCCGGGTGCAGGACGAGCTGGGGACCGATGGCTGGGAAGTGCTCTACCACTTGGGTGACCGGGTACACCGAGTGCATCCGCCCGGCAGCTGGCCAGCCGGCACCTGGGAGCAGGACCTTCTCGGCTACCCGCCGCGTGGCCGCCTGAGGCAGCAGGGGAAGAAGTCCACATCCTGACACCTTTCGCGGCGGTCTGCCCAAATCCTGGGGATCTGCGAGTGTCAGAAGGCCGCCAGGCCGCGCTCTGTGGGGCTAGGGGTCGTGTGCGTCGTCGTCGGCCACTTCCGTGCTCGTCCTGGATGTGGGATGGTCTGGCGCTCAGCCGGCGGCTTCGGGGGATGAGTCCCGTTCAGCGGCGAGGTAGAGGATCTTCGCTGAGGGGGTGATCTGCGGTTTCGGCGGTTGCAGGATCGCCTCCCGCTGTCGTGTGAACGTGGTGGGGAAGGCGTGGCCGAGGTCTTCCCAGTCCGGATCCTCGCTGGGGATCTTCAGTGCCTGGCGTTCATCGAGCTTCTCGCGGAACGCCGTGCGCTGGGCTGCCAGATCCTCGATCCATCCGGCGATCTGGCCGATCTTCTTGTCCACAGCCGGGACCAGGTCGTGGCGCTCGGTGTCGCTCGCGGGGGCCGGTTCTGCGGACCGGAGCGGTTCGATCGGCTGGCCGGGGTGGCGCCGGCGGAGTTCGGCGTCGGCGGCGATGGCCAGGCGGCGTGAGTGCGCGGTGGCCTGCTCCCATTCGCTCCGGTCGGCCATAGTCGCGGCGAAGATGTCTTCTTGTTGCCGGTAGCGCTGGCTCATGGCCCAGTAGGAGGCGGCCCAGCGTTCGTGCCGCGCCGCGCGCGGGTGATCGCCGTCTTTCCTGGCGGCTTGGGTTTCGGCGTCTTCGCGGATGGCGGCCAGGCCGGCGCTGGCGGCGCCGAGGCGGGCCAGGCGAAGTTCGCGGCCGGTGTGTCGGGGTGCCCACCGGGTTTCGGTGGCGTAGGTGTCGCGGATGAGCCACAGCCGCCCGTCGGGCATGGCGCGGACGTCCGGGGCGTCGGTGGGGGCGAGGACGTGGAAGGCTTGGTGCCAGGCGGCGCGCTGGTCNNGCTGGTCGGGGGAGTGGTGGCCAGGTTCGGGGCCGATCGGGTCGGCAAGGTGGTGGTAGCCGTACATCTCCCGGTAGGCGCCGACCGCCGACGCCTTCTTCTCCCACTCCTGCCGGGCGGCTGGGCCTTCGGGGACGGGGCCGAGGGCGGTGATGGCCCAGGGGAGGGCGTTGTCGGCGGCGAAGGTGCCGATGCGCTGGGTGCGGTCGTCCATCATGGCCGCGATCTGGGCCAGGTACGCCTGCTGGTCTGGGTCAGCCAGTCGGGGTACGCGGTCGGACCACGACCCTTGGGGCTGCGGGAGCAGGGAGTGGACTCGCTGGCGGATGCGGGCGTCGAGGACGGCGGCCACGTCCCGGGCTTCGGCCAGATCCCGCGATTCGATGGCGGTGCGGGTGAGGTCGGCGGGGTCCAGGCCGGCGAGTTCGGCGGTGCGCAGGGTGCGGTACAGCCAGGTGGCCTTGGCGGATAGTCCCTGCCGGTGTCCGGGTGGGAGGGCGGCGGTGACGATTTGCCGGTAGCGGTCGTGGTGGGCGTCGCGTGTTTCGGCGGCCCAGATGGCGCCCAGGATCGCGAGGTGGTCGGCGTTGGCCAGGTTGCGCCGCCTGGTTTCGGTCGCTGACAGCTCCGAGCCGTCGCGGGCGAGCACGTCGGCGAGCACGGCGATCGGTTCGCGTGGGCCGGGGCTGGCTGGCCCGGGAGTCGGCTGGGTGGGCAGGTGTTGCCCGGCGCTG
>DPMS01000824.1 GCA_003541285.1 Actinomycetota bacterium | reverse complement strand
CCGGCCTCGTCCATGCGGCTATTCTCCACCCCGGCGGGACGGCGCCCTTGGCTGTCCCTGTGCTATGGCCAGGTGCTCAAGCATCACGTCGTGATGGCGCTCGACCGCGAGCCGGGCCGCCCCGGCGTCGCCCGCCGCGACCGCGTCATAGATCGCCTGGTGCAGATCGAGCAGAACGGGCGCGCCGGACGGCGACAGCCACACCGGCTCGGTCTCGGTGCGCACCCAGTGCTCGTATTCGTATGCCAGCACCGCGGTGTGCACCCCCTCGTACATGGCAGTCAGGTAGGTGTTCCCCGCTGACCGCACGGCCGTGGCGTGAAACACGGTGTCGGCGGCGATCCACGCCGACGCGCTGCCGGTCGACCCAGCCAGCCGCTGGAGGGCGTCCCGGATGTCACGGGTCGCCCTGGCCGGGGGCCGCTGCTGTGCCGCGTGGACCACGCCGAGCGTCTCCAGCCAGAGCCTGAGTTCGGCCAGGTCGTCGATGGACCCGTGCAGGTCGACCAGAAGGCCGACCGAAGCCGTGACCATCGCCTGCGGCCGGCGCAGGACGTACGCGCCGGACCCGCGCCGGATCTCCACCAGGCCCATGAGCGACAGCATCCGCAGCGCCTGGCTCACCATGGGCCGGCTGACCCCGAACCGCTCCGCGAGGTCCCGCTCGGCCGGCAGCCGGGCACCCTCGGCCAGTTGCTCGCTCACGATCAGCCGCCGGATCTGCTCGGCGACCTCGTCCGACACGCGGGTGAGCGACACCGGCTGAATACCTGGCAGGTCGGCGGCCTGGCTGCGCCGGTGCCCGGACCGCGCCTCCGCCACCTGCTCACCTCCGGTGGTCTGGTCGCCAGCGCGGGATGGTGGACGATTCCCCGTGCTATTCACGGAAAATCGTCCACGATCACGGCTCGCCCGGGGCTGACCGGTCTTCACAGCGCCGACCGGCGTCGGCTAGATTCTGGATTGGCATAGCCACTTTACCAAAGCTGCCTGACCGGAAGGGAGTGATCAGACTGAGCACTCCGGAGCCCCCGTCCGCGCCGTCTCCCCCACCCCGCGTCACCGATCTGCGCCGGCTGGCCACCACGATCCGGCTTCGCGCCGTCGAGATGGTGGCCCCGCAGGGTTTCGGCTACCTGGGCCAGGCGCTGTCCGCGGCCGAGCAGTACGCGGCCGTGTATGGCGCGGCCCTGCGCCCCGGCACCGACCGGGTGGTCTGCTCTCCGGCGCACTACGTCATCGCCGCCTACGCAGCCGCCGCCGAGATGGGCCTGCTCGACGAGGAAACCCTGAAGACCTACGGGCAGAACGGATCCTCACTCGAAGCCATCGGTACCGAGCGCAGCAAGGTTCCGGACTACACCTGCGGCTCGCTGGGCCAGGGCCTGTCCGCAGCCGCCGGCTTCGCCCTGGCCGACCGCCTGCTGGGCCGGCCCGGGGTGAGGACGTTCGCCTTCCTCAGCGACGGCGAGATGCAGGAGGGCCAGGTCTGGGAGGCGGCGATGTTCGCCGGGCATCAGCGCCTGGGCCGGCTGACCGTGCTCCTGGACGCCAACAACTCCCAGGTCGACGGGCCGGTGGACACGATCACCACGATCGAGCCGATCGCCGCCAAGTGGCAGGCGTTCGGCTGGAACGCCGTCGAACTCGACGGCCATGACGTGACCGCGATCGCCGCCGCACTCGCGGACACAGCGCAGGCTGCGGAGCCCGCGTCCGGTCACGGCCGGCCACAGGTCCTGATCTGCCGCACGTCCACCCGGCACGGGCTGGACTGCCTCCCCCCGGACGCCGACGGTCATTTCATCAAGCTGCCCGCCGGACTGGCCGCAGCCGCCATCGCCGAACTGACGGAAGAACTCGCCCGCCATGACATCTGACACGCAGGTACAGCGGCCGGTACTCGACCCGCCGTACCGGACCATGCTCAAGCCCTACGGCAAGGCACTGGTGGAACTGGCGCGCCACCGGCCGGAGATCGTCTGCCTCAGCGGGGACCTCACCCGCCAGTGCGAGATCGACCTGTTCGCCGAGGAGTTCCCCGGCCGCTTCATCCACGCGGGCATGGCGGAGGCGAACATGATCGGCGTCGCCGGCGCACTCGCCCGCAGTGGGCTGATCCCGTTCGTGCATACGTTCGGCGTGTTCGCTACCCGGCGGCCGCTGGACCAGATCGTCAACGCGGTCGCCTACCCGTGCATGCCGGTGCGCATCGTCGGCTTCATGCCCGGGGTCTCCAGCCCCGGCGGCCCGAGCCACCAGGCGATCGAGGACGTCGCCCTGATGCGCGCCCTGCCCGGCATGACCGTCATCGACGTCGCCGATGCCACCGAAACCACCCAGGCGGTCACCGCGATAGCCGACCTGCCCGGCCCGGTCTACCTCCGCCTCAAACGAGGCGAAATCCCGGTCATCTTCCCCGCCACCCACCGGTTCTCGCTCACCCAGGCCCAGGTGCTGACGGGTGGAGCCGCCGCGAGTGAGGCCCATCCACCCGCGGCGGTCCCGGAATCCGGCCTTGCCCTCATCGCCAGCGGCATGATGGTCGCCCCCGCCCTCGCGGCCGCGACCACCCTGCGCGCCAACGGCGTCGCCACCACCGTCGTCAACGTCCCCGTGATCAAGCCCCTCGACACCGAAACCGTGCTAGCCGTCGCCGCCACCGCCGAGGCAGTGATCACCGCCGAAAACCACACCATCGTCGGCGGCCTCGGGTCCGCCGTAGCCGAAACCCTCGCCGAAGCCGCCCTGACCCGCCCCCTCACCCGGATCGGCCTGACCGACACCTTCGCCGAAGGCGCCCAGACCGCCCCCTACCTCTTCACCAAGTACGGCCTCACCACGCAGCACCTCATAAACGCCGCCTGGTCCGTCCTGGACCGCCCAGGCAAACCACCCCCAGCCCCCACCCTCCCAGCCGATGAAGGCGAGTACGCCCCGGTATGAGCCGCCCCCACGCCAGAACCGGCGCGGCCCATATTCCAGCCCAGCCCGGATCCCGGCCCAGCCGCAACAGGCGCGGGCCGGGGCGGGCCGCGACCGAGTTCGGCTTCGCTGATGAGGAATAGGCGTTCGGCCTTCAGTACTGTCATGGGCTGGGGCTGTCCAACTGGGAACGGCCACTGATGAGCCGCTACCACTCCTTCGAGCATCCGGTCGAACTGAAAGAGGGCATGGTGTTCACGATCGAGACCTACTGGCCGGCCGCGGACGGCTCGGCGGCGGCAAGGATCGAGGAAGAGGTCGTTGTCACCGCGGGCGGCTGTGAGCTGCTGACCCGGTTCCCGGCCGATCAGCTGTACGTGGCCGGCACCCGGCTGTTCACCGGCCTCGACCTGCCAGGGCCGGGCGAGGAGGGCGCATGAGCCAGGACACCCCGGCCGGCCCGGCCACACCCGGCACGCTCGGGTGGCTGGGCACCGGCCGGATGGGCACGGTGATGGCGGGCCGGCTCATCGATGCGGGGCGGCCGGTCACGGTCTGGAACCGCACCGCGGCCAAGACCGAGCCGCTGGCCACCCGCGGCGCCCGGGTTGCCGGCAGCATCGCCGGGCTGGCCGGCTGCGACGTGGTGTTCACGATGGTGTCCACCTCCGCCGACCTGGAGCAGGTGACGCTCGGCGAGGGCGGCCTGCTCACCGGTGAGCGGCGGCCCGGCGTCCTGGTCGACTGCTCGACCGTGTCGCAGGAAGTGTCGGCGAAGATCCGGGCAGCGGCCACCGCGGCGGGGGTCGGGTTCCTCGCCTCCCCGGTCGTCGGCAACCCGGACGTGTTCGCCGAGGGCAAGGGCTCGTTCATCGTGTCCGGGCCGGCGGATACCTACCGCCTGGTCCTGGCCGACCTGGAGCGGATCGCCGGCAAGGTGACTTACGTCGGCGAGCAGGAACAGGCGCGGCTGGTCAAGCTGGCCATCAACCTCTACCTGGGCATGATGGTCCAGTCGCTGGCCGAGGTGGTCACCCTGGTCGAGAAGGGCGGCACCAGCCGGGAGGCGTTCCTGGAGTTCTTCACCGGCTCCGCGCTCACCTCCGCCTGGATCCGCCGCCGCAGCCCTGAGCTGGTGACCAGGGACTACCACCTGACCTTCACCAACGAACTGCTGCGCAAGGATTTCGACCTCGGCCTCGGCGCGGCCCGGGCACTGGAGGTCCCGATGCCCACCGCCTCGGCCGTCTACCAGATCATCCAGTCGGCCATCGGCAACGGCCTGCGCGAAGAGGACTTCCTGTCCCTCTACGAGCACCAGGCCCGCGGCGCGGGCCTGGCAAGCGTCTCAGAGTGACTGACCCATGCGCGGGAGGGGCATGGGCGCAGGATGGCTCCGCCAGGACGAGCCCAAAGAAGCGCCCGTATCACTGCCCAAGCGAATCAGGGCGCTGCGGACTGGACCGCCCCGGTGATCTTGGAGGCTCTGATCCGTGGAGAGGACGGGAGCCATGCCAGCACAGCGGAAGTACCCCGAGGAGCTGCGCGAGCGCGCGGTGAAGATGGTGTTGGAGATCCAGGCCCGGGAGGGCAGGGGCGGGGGTGAGGTTGCCCGGGTGGCCGGGCAGCTGGGCATTCACCGGGAGACGCTGCGGTTGTGGGTCCGCCAGGCGCAGGTCGATGACGGATCCCGGCCGGGTACCTGGATGAGCGCAAAACGGTGCCCGCGGCCGACAGGCCGGCGTGGCCGGTCATCCGCCCGGCCTCATCGAAGGCCTGGGTGGACTGGGTGCCATCAGGCCAGGTCGTGGAGATCCGCCGGCCGGCCGCGTCATAGCCAGCACAGGATGACCGGAGCATGGAGCCGATTGTGCGTAGCGGTGCTCAGTTCGGCGTAGTCGGCCGGACATGCGCGGCGCTCGACATTGCGTCCCCGGTGGATCCTGATCCGGCAGAAGAGGCGGCCACGTGCAGCAAGTTTGAGGCATACCAGGCCCGCGACCGACACCCGCCCGATCCCTTGCGGAAGACAGCGACGACGGCGTCTGGCCACGGCGGCACAGGTGCGGGCCTTCGGCGAGGCTGCATCATCTCCTTGGCGAGATGGCTGCGCATGGTTGCCCAGTGACCGGCCGGTGGAGCAGTCAGTTCTGTGGCTCGCTGGGGCGGCCCATCGCGGTCAGGGTCTGCGCGCGGCCAGCGGTGGCATCTGTGTCGTCGGGGTCGATGTCGAGCGCCCGGGCGTAGTCAGCCAGGGCCTTCTCGTACCGGCCCAGTGCGTGGTAGGTCTTCCCCCGGTTCACCAGCGCCCAGCCGTCGCTGGGATCGAGGTCAAGGGCCTGCGTCAGGTCTGCCAGTGCCTCCTCGTACCGGCCTAGCGCGAGGTAGGTTTCACCCCGGCCCGCCAGTGCCCAGTCGTCGCCGGGCCTGAGGCCGACCGCGCGGTCACGGTCAGCCAGCGCCTCGTCGTACCGTCCCATCAGGTGGTAGGTCTCGCCACGGCCCCCGATGGCGAGGGAGTCTGCCGGGTCCAGTTCGATGCACCGCGAGAAGTCAGCCACTGCCTGCTCGTAGCGCTCCAGGTCCTGCAAGGTCAGGCCGCGCCCGAGGAAGGCCTGCGCGTTATCTGGGTCGAGGGCAACCGCACGGTCGAAGTCGGCCAGTGCCTCGTCATAGCGCTCCAGGTCCCGGTATGCCCGCCCACGGCCATCGAGCGCCTGGTAGCTGCCGGGATCCACGGTCAGTACCCGGTCGAAGTCAGCCAATGCCTCCTCGTAGCGGCTTATAGACAGGTAGGTGTCGCCACGGGCGGTCAGCGCCCACGCGTTGTCCGGCTCAAGCTCAAGAACATGCGTGTAGTCCGCGACTGCGTCCTGCTGGCGATCCATCATGCTGTAGACAAGGCCGCGGGCCGACAGCGTCCAGGTATCAGAAGGATCCAGCGCAATCGCCCGTTCGAATTCGGCCAGCGCGTCCTCGTAGCGCCCCAGGTGCCCGTACGCCTGAGCACGCCCGCTGACCGCCGGGGAAAGCCCCGGGTCCAGGTCGATGGCCCGGTCGTAGTCGGCCAGCGCGTCCTGATAGCGGCCCATAGAACGGTAGGTGTCACCACGGCCTGCGAACGCCTCAGCGCTACCGGGATCCACAGCGATGGCCCGGCTGAAATCCGCCAGCGCCTCCTCATGACGGCCGCTGGCGTTATAGGCAAGGCCCCGGCCGGTGAGCGCCCATGTGTCATCACGGTTCAGCGCGAGCGCGGGGTTGTACCTGCCAGGGCCCTGGCTATCCCCCGCCGGCACGACCGGCCCGCCTCCGCCAGCTTGCCCGCCGGCACCCTCCACGCGCGCTGGCCGCCTACCACCAGCAGCCGCAGCAGTGGGACCCTGCTGCTGGCCGCCCAGCAGCCAGCGCTCGAAGCTAGGCAGCCTTTCCGGCGCGACCGCACGGAGCTCGGCTGCCGCCGCGTCAGTCTCAGCCAGCAGTGCGCCGACCTCGTCCGCATCGGGTTGCCACTCCTCAAATACGGAGCACAGGATCCGCACCTGCGTCTCGTAGTATTCGGCTTCCTCGAACTCCAGCGCCGTGTTGCCCGGCGCTGAGGAT
>DPMS01000205.1 GCA_003541285.1 Actinomycetota bacterium | reverse complement strand
GATCTCGAACTGCTCGCTGCTGGCAGCGAGCGCGTCCGCCAGCCCGATCGTCGTGTCGTCCGGGGGCTCGCCGGCAATGAGCACGTGCTCCAGCCCGGGCAGCGAGTCGCGGATCGGCGCGATCTTGCGCAGGTACAGGTCGGGGCTGGTGACCAGCGCTTTGGCGTCACCGAGCCGGAGCCGTTCCCGGATCGGCTCCGGGCCGAAAGCGGAGAAGAGCGGTGCGATGACACTGGTGTTTTTCAGCGTGCCCAGGGCCGCGACGTAGAGTTCGGGCACCCGGCCCAGCAGGGTGAACACCCGGTCGCCCTTGCCGACCCCGAGCGAGCGCAGCAGGTTGGCGAACCGGCTGGTCTGACTCGCGAGCTGGGCATAGGTGAGGTCGGTGGTGCTGCCATCCTTGGCCACGCACCGCAGGGCCACCTTGTCCCGGCGCGATCCGGCCGCATGCCGGTCGACCGCCTCGTAGGCGATGTTGAGGCCCCGCCCGCCCGGTAGCCCGTCGAGCCGCGCCCGCGCCTGCTCCCAGGAGAACTCCCGCACAGCTTCGTCGTAATCGGCGAGGTTGAAGCCGCTGTTCCCGTGACCGTTCTTATGGATCGGCTCCCACGCCATGATCGGACCTCCGCCCCGTTGGGCTCCCCCTCTTGTGTAAGCCGGGCACCGGGAACGAGGCAGGGCCGAAGGTCCCCGTCGGCGCAGCCGAATGACCGCGACACCCTCTGACCGCGCATTCATACCCCGCCGGGCGACGGTGATCACCTGGCCGGACGTGGGGACCGGGCGCGGGAGGACCCCGGCGGGAGGACCGGGCGCGGGAGGACCCCGGCGGGAGGACCCCGGCGGGAGGACCGGGCGCGGGAGGACCGCGCGGGAGAGGCCCGGCCGGGGGGAGCGCGAGACGGCATGGCCGTCCTGGGACCAGTGGCCCTGACTCTTGGCCCCCGATCCCGGGACCATGGGTGCTACCTCCGCCCCAGCCAGTCCCGCTTTCCTATGACCGTCCGGGTTAGCAGCAGCGCACACAGTCCGATGGCGAGGGAGGCTGCGTGGACAGCCGGGGGGAGATTTGCGAGCGGAAAGTTGTTGGCGCTCGCCGCCGCCCCGCCTCCTACCGATGTGACAGCGATGACAGCCGCCCGGGAAATGGCGGCCAGAGCCCGCCGACGGTCACGGAGGACACCATGCCAGCACTGACCCAGCACCGCACCCGGGGCTGCGCGCACGCTCGGCCCGCCGCCGGCGCCCGGCCGCTCCCGGCCCGGCAGCCCGCGTATGGCAAGGCCGCCGCCGGGGAGGAGCCGCTGCCGGCGGCCGGGATGCGCCTGGCTGGGCGCTACCGGCTGGACCACCGGATCGGCGGTCCTGACTGGTCTTCGGAGTGGATGGGAACGGACGAGCTGCTGGGAAGGCCCGTCACAGTGCGGGTCTTCCGTTCCGGCCCGGTGCCTGACGTGGTGATGGCTGCTGTGCGCAACGCCGGCCGGCTGACCGATCCGCGGCTGGCCCGGATCTACGACTCCGGCGACGAGGCCGGGCGCCCGTATCTGGTGTCCGAATGTGCGCCGGGGACCAGCCTCGGCGACCTTCTCGCCTCGGACCTGCCCAGCCCGGCGCTCGCCGTCACGATCACCGCACAGGCTGCGGCCGCACTCGCGGTCGCACATGCCGCTGGCCAGCCGCATCTGTGCCTGTCGCCAGAACTGGTGCGGTGGAACAGCGACGGTGTGAAGATCACCGGCCTGGGCATCGAGGCCGCGCTCCGCGGGATGCTGCCCGGCGTGACTGCCGCGCAAGCGGCGGCGGCCGACACCCGCGCGCTGGCGGGGGTGCTGTACGCGCTGCTGACCGGCTACTGGCCCGGCGACGAAGCGACCTCGCTGCCGCCGGCGCCCCGCCACCGGGGCCTGGTCCATCTCCCAGGCCAGATCCGGCCCGGGGTGCCCGCCATCCTGGACGAGATCATCTGCCGCGCGCTGCTGCCGGGAACCAGCATGCAGGAGCAGATCACCACGCCTGGCCAGCTCGCCCATGCGCTGAACAGCGTCCGCGGGCTCCGGCTCCACCCGGTGCCGCTGCCGGAACGCGCGTCCGGGCCGGCCCGCCGTCCCAGCTCCGCGCCCGCCGCCTCAGCCGCCAGTGCCCGGCCGGCCCGCCGTCCGAGCTTGGCGCCCGCCGCCTGAGCCGGCGTCTCAGGGCCGGGGAATCGGTTTCCCCAGCCCGGCTTCTAGCGCCGCCTCGACACTGCTCAGGCCGAGTTCGCGGTAGGCGTCGAACTCCGCTCCGTCATAAAGCTGCTGCATGGTTGACTGCCCGGGGAACTCAGGGTGCTGCCCCGCGTACGCCCGGATATCCCAGGGGGCATTCGGCCACCAGCCGAGCTTGCATACCCAGATCATGCCGGTGTCTGGCAGGGGCCGGCCATCAAGCGTCAGCCCGCCGCCACGCCACTCCGGGATCCGGTCGAACCAGCCGTACGCCCAGGGGCGGTCCACCTCCCCCGCATGCACCGGTGGGTGTGGGCACATCTTGACCGGGTCGAGCTCGATGGCCACCCCGGCGTCCACCCTGGCCAGGGAGAACGCACCGCCCAGGGTGAACCAGGTGTTGGCCTTGTCCCCGCTGGCGTCAAGCACCAGGACGTTCTTGGCGCCCCGCCACAGCGCCTCGACCAGGCCGAGGTTGTCGTAGTGCCCGCCGTCGGAGACGCAGATCCAGGTCGAGCGGTAACTCGTGTGCCCTACCGCCTCTGCCCACAGCATGCCGAGCGTCGGCTGCAAGGCGTGATAGAAAAGCCCGCCGATCCTGCGCCCCAGCCACTTGCCGTCGCGGCGCATCCGCAGGACGTAAGCCCAGAGCCGGGCCTCACCGCCACCGGGTTCCTCGGGGTTGTGCGGGCGGGATTCGCTCCCGGGCTGATCGCCCCCGGGCTGATCCTTGCGGCTCTTGCTCCAGCGGGGGTGCCACGGGAAGGCGTACCAGATCAGCAGGCCCAGCGCGCTCCACCAGCGGTCCCTTTTGGCCGGCCGCTTACGGCCGGGGCCAGGATTCCCGGCCACAAGGACTGGCTCGGCGTCCCCGGCGTCCGCGGCAGGCGCTCGCAGGCCCTTCTCCTTCTTCTTCTCCGCCAATTTGTCCTGATCATCGAGTTCCCGGCGGGCCGCGTCTACCACCGCCGGATGGGGCAGCCAGACGCCGAGGCGCACGTTGGTCATGGTGAGCAGGATCCGGTAGGCCTGGCGGGTCATGGAGCCCATGAGCGGGGACACCGCCGCCCCGCTGATCGCCGACACATCGAACAGCGTGAACTTGCGCCTGCCCACCAGATGCTCATAGTCACTCGTCGATGCGGCCACCGGGTTGGCGGGGTCTTCGCCGCGCAGGGTCACGCGCTCGGGATCGAACGTGAGAAGCATGCCTCCCCGGCCGACCGGGACCTGCCTGTCCGCGTTGATGTTGGCGGTCGTGCAGATCACCAGCTTGGGTGACTGGGGGGTGAGGCTGGACAGCAGCACCCCGGGATCGGGGGTCACTCCTGGCGGCGGAGGATCCTCAGCGAGGTCGCGCCTCATCGCATACGCACTGGCCAGGCGCCAGCGGTAGAAGTCGTGCATCGAGATCCGGTTCACGTCCGCGAGCACACGGGTGGCAAGCATCACTGCCAGCGCGATGAGCACCGGCCACAGTCGCACCAGCGAGTAGCCCGCTGCGGCCCCGTCCTTCACCCACCGCAGCCCGGCCACCACGATGACAAGCACGATCACGGCGCTGGCCAGCCAGGGCAGCAGGTAAGTACGGATCCATCCGCCGATCATGGCGAAGAACCCCGGCTGGGCTGCGTTCTGCGGCTGGGTCTTGCCCTTTGCCTGGCCCGCCACCGTGCTCTGCGTGCCCGGCAGGTGCAGCTTGGCGAGCTTGGCCCGGCCGGACTGTGCGACCGCGATGACGGCGGCGAACACTCCGGTGAGCGCGGCCGGGGTCCACTTCTGGCCGGTACCGAACCCCAGGTCATACACCAGCGTCTTGAACGGGCCCACCGGCAGTGTGGCCACCCACGACAGCAGCAGGGGAACCACCAGCATCGCCACGGCCAGCGCACCGGTCACCACTGCCGCCCAGCCGACCACTTTCGCGAGGGTCGCCCCACGGTCGCGGCGGTGTCCCCGGCGCGGCACCAGCGTCAGCCCCCACCACCCGAACAGCACCAGCGTGACCGCCGCGGCCGCCACCGGCACCAGCCACCAGGGCAGGCCGGTCACCGACGCCACCAGCGGCCCGGGTGGGGCACATCGCTGCACCGAACCCGGGCAGAGCACCTTCTGCCAGCGCAGCAGCCAGCCCCAGGCGTGCGCGGCCGCGTACACCGGTGCTGACACCAGGATGAGGGTGACCGCTACTCCGACCAGCAGGGACAGCACTCCCACCAGCACGATCCCGCCGGACGGGGCTATGTAGTGGGTATTGTCACGCAGGCTCTGCTCTTCCGGCGTGCCCGGCTCGTACGCCGCCGGTGTGGCGTTCTTCAGCCCGTGCGCTACGAGTGCCCGCGAGGCCGCGATGTAGCTGCCTCCCGACACGCTGAGAATGAGGCCTGCCCTGCCGAGCAGGCCACCCGCCTGACGGCTCTGCAGGCCCTGCAGCGCACCCAGGCAATAGGAGGCGGAACGTATTCCGCCGCCCGAGCAGCAAATGGCCCATTCGGCGTCCTGGCCTGACCCATTTGCCCCCTGGCCTGACCCGGCCGGGGGCGCGGCATCGTCGCTGCCGCCCCCGCCTGGTGATTCCATCCCCGCCGCCTTCCCCGCGCCCCGCCTTACCCGATGGGGCACTGGCCGCCATTCCCGCCACCTGCGGAATCTGTGCGCAGGATATGGTGACGTAGACCCCTTGCACAGGCCCAAAAGCTCCCCGTGACGTTTTCGGGATTTACCTGATCCAGAGCCTCAGCAGACCCCTCGGTCACCGGTTCTGGGCGCGCAAGCCTCAGGTGAGCCCGAGGGTGGCGGCGAGGGTGCGCGCGGGTGCTCCCCCGGTCTCGATGGCCAGGTCGAGTGCGGCCGGCACGTCGAGGTCCGCTGCCAGCAGGCGGCGCATCTCATCCACCGCGCCGGGATGGTCCGGCATGGTCCGGCCGGCCGCCTGGTACAGGCTCTCCAGCCTGGCCGCGGCGGCAGCCAGCAAACCTGGCTGGTAGTCCCAGCTCTGCGCCCACGGCCGGTCCAGGATCATCAGCCTGATCACCGCGGCCGGGTGCCCAGCCAGGAGTTCTTCGAGCAGGACCAGGTTGCCGGCCGACTTGGCCATTTTGGCGCCGTCGATGGTGACGGTGCCCACGTGCAGCCAGGCCCGCGCGTACGGCCGGACGCCCGTGAACGCCTCCGCCATGGCGGCGTGGTAGGCGTGGTGCGGGAAACGCAGGTCAGCGCCGCCAGCGTGGACGTCGACCGCGGGCCCGAACACTGACATCGCCATCGCGGCGCATTCCGCGTGCCAGCCCGGCCGGCCCGGGCCCCACGGGGAGTCCCAGGCCGGGTGGTCCGGCTCACCGGCCTGCCACACGGCAACATCGAGCGGATCGTCCTTGGCCGCGTCGTCCGGGCGCCCGGCGTACTCGCTGGACAGCCGCAGTGCCTCGGCCTGCTCCAGTCCCGCCCGGCGGGCCACGTCGTGGCCACGGAAGTAGACGCTGCCCTCCCGGGCGTAGGCGGCACCCGCGTCGAGCAGTCCGGACGCCAGCCGGATGACATGCTCCACATAGCGGTGCGCGCGGGGCTCATGCTCGGGCGCGCGGACGTTGATGGCGGCCATGTCCCGTTCGAACTGGAACTGCTGGATCGCCGCGAACGTGTCGTAGGCGGCTCCTGCCCGGCGCGCCGCTGCGTCCAGCACGTCGTCCACGTCGGTGACGTTGCGGCATACCTCCGGCTCCACCCCGAGGAAACGCAGGGTCCGGCCGAGAGTGTCCACCCAGGCGAAGGTGGCCGCGTGCCCGAGATGGGTGACGTCGTAGGGGGTGATCCCGCAGGCGTAGATCCGGGCCCGGTCCAGCAACTCCACCCGCTGGCCTGCGATCACCGCTCCGGCCACGCCGCCAGCCGTGTGCATTCTGGTCATGATCCCAGTGTCGGCCATCCCCGCCGCCCCCAGCGCCGTGCCCCGGTGCCCCTGGCCACTTCATTTCACGGATTGGGCACTCATATACCAGGACAAGCGGGACACCAGAGTGGGCGCCAAGACGTGCAAAGTCGTCAGCAGAGCACGCAGGTCACCGTGACAACCCGAAGTTGGCCCCTGCCGCGGCCGGGTTCGGAGTCCCATGCTGGGCCACGAGCAGGGGACCAGGTATCGCGCGGAGCGGGGACCACCCGCGGAGCGGGGGTGCCGAAATGACCGCACACACCGGGTCGCCGGCCGGTGGCTGGCACATCTGGGGGATGGGCAGCACCGGCCATGGGCAGCGGCACCGGGGAATCGCCGCGCTGGCTGCCCTCATGGCGATCGCCGCCTATGCCGGAGTGGTGGGCCTGATGACCGGGGTGCCCGACATGGGCACGCTCGTCAACGGCCGGCTTCCGCTGAGCTCCCCGGTCCTGGGGGGCCTCGCACTGCTGCTGATCGTGGCGATGGTCATGACCATCGCCGTTGCCCATGACCATCGCCGTTGCCGCCCGGCGCGGCCCGCCCTGGGCTGATGCGGCCGTCGTGCTGGCCGGGCTGGCACTCGTCGGCTGGATCGTGGGGGAGGTGGCTTTCCTCCGCACCTTCTCGTGGATGCAGCCGGTGTGCGCGGGCTACGGCGCGCTGCTGGCCGTACTCGGCTGGCGGTCCGCCCGGTCAGCGGGCGCACCCGGTCACGGTGCCTGACCGGCAGGTCAGGGATCTGCCTCCGGGGCTGCTCCGGGACTGGGCTCAGGACAGCCCCATGACCA
>DPMS01000480.1 GCA_003541285.1 Actinomycetota bacterium | reverse complement strand
GCAGAATGGCGAAATAGTTGGGGAAACGGCCGAAGGCGCCGATGTACCAGCTGACGGGATCGGCGCCGGGATCCTCACCGCGCTCGGCGGCGGACATGCGCAGTAAGTCCTCGCCGGTCGCCATCCCGGCGGTCTGGGATACGCCCGCTCCGGCCAGCACGGCTACCGGCCGCGGCCCCGAGCGCAGGCCTTCCGCGAGCGCCTCGATAGGAGCCGCCCTCATGCGGAGTACCAGCCGCGCCGCAACTCCGCGAGCCGGGCAGCCAGGCCATCCACCTCGGCGTTCTCGGGGAATGAGACCCGCCCCCACCAGTGCGGGGCGTCCTGCCCGCTGGCTCCGCCGAGGATACCGCCGACGATGGCGGCCACGGTGTCGGTGTCGCCGCCCAGGAGCACTGCGGACGTCATCGCCTCAGCGGCACCGGCCGACCCCTGGATGACGTATGTCACGGCGGCGGCAGTCTGCGCGGCGTCGAGCGTAATGCCGCCCGGCGGCGGGGTCCAGGCGCCATCGGCCGCGCGCTGTACGTCATCGAAGTCGGGCAGGCCCAGCCACTCTGCCTCCGCGACAGCTGCGGCGAGGATCGCATCGGAATCTTCCAGGCCCCAGGTGGCCATCGCCGCGATCACGCAGGCAGCGCCGATCGCGATCGGCGAGGGATGGGTCCCCCTGGCCAGCTCGCGCACCAGCGTGCGCCGCCGGTCCGGGTCGGTGGCCGGGATGATCCAGCCCACCGGCGCCATCCGCATGGCCGCCCCGTTGGTGGCTCCGTCGCGGGGATCGGCAGGCGGCTGCGGCAGCTCGCCCGTCTCGGCGAAGCGCGCCAGCGACGCCCTGGTGGTCGGCCGGTGCCGCGGATCCCGGCAGCCGCATCACTGAGGCGGCGCATGAACTCCCCGGTGGTGGGCCGGCCCGACGTGTCGGCGAGGAGTCGGCTGACGAGCATCATCTGGGCGGTATCATCAGAGGTCGCGCCTTGCGGCCAGCCATGGCTGGCAGGCAATTCGAAGAGCCGGCCATGGTCCACGTTCTCAGGCGGGCCACCCTCCCACGGGACCCCCAGTGCGTCGCCGGCGACAAAGGCGCGCATCGCGGCGGCGACGCGGTCGGTGCCGCGCAGGCGGACTTCCGGGCATCGAAGGTAGAGGCTCGCAAAGCCCTCGGTCTCGATGGTCCGCCTCGCGCGATCGACCAAGGTCAGCCTTCCAGCGCGATCACCGCGCGCCTGCCGCACTCGGGCGAGGGTGAGCTGGCCGTGAGCAATGTCGTAAGGGATACGGCGCCGCTCGAAGCCCGCGATGGCGGCCTGGGCCAGGCGCTCGGCCTCATCCAGGTCCCCGGCCAGGACCGATGCCTCGGCCTGACCCCGCAGGATCTTGGCGAAGAGCAGGTCGTCGCCGAGATCTCAGCCTCAGCGACCACGGCCTCATTGACCCGGATGACGGCCTCGACGGACTTGTCCCAGGATTCTTCGGGCAGCGTGTCCAGCGCCCGCTGGGCCTGCGCAAGCTCGGACTTGGCGGTCTCGATGTCGCCGCCGAAGAAGTTCAGCCTGGCGAGTAGCGCGTGCCAGCGGGCCGACTCGTTGGCGTCGCCGTCGTCCCCGACGATGGCGAGTCCCTCCTCGCACCAGCGCCTGCCCTCCTCGAACCGGCCAAGGAACAGGCAGAGCTCGGCGGCGCGGAACAGGAAGGGCAGCCGCGCGGGGCCAGGGCCCGCCTTGGCCAGGGCCTGCTCGGACAGTGATTGGGCGGCGGCGAAGTCGCTGCGGGCGAAGGCCAGGTTGGCGCGCAGCAGCAAGGCGTACGGCGCCTCCGCGGGCAGGCTGTCGAGCAGGCGCTGCGCCTCGCCGTGATCGCCCAGGGCGATCTCCGCCCCGGCCGCCAGGTACGCCATCGCCTCGGCGTCTGGCTCGGAGGGCACCTCGATGTCCGGCATCAGGGTGATGAGCGGGCGGCAACGGTCGTACCGGCTCTGGTCGAGTGCCGCGCGCATCTCATCGCGCCACATCCGCACACCGGCGGCTGGATCTAGCCGGGCCTCGTGGTAGATCCGCTCAAGACGCGCACTGAACGCGTCGGCGTGGGGCACGGTTCGATAATAGTCAGCGAGTGCCCGGTGGGCCCTGGCCACGACGTCCGGGGCGACGCGACGCAGCGCCCGGCGCAGCAGCAGGTGGATCGCCCATCGTTCGCCCCGCGGCGACACGAAGGAGAAAGAGGTGACCTGCCGGAACGCCTCGGCGCCCGCGGGAAACCCGAGGTCGGCCCCGAGCCGGCTGAACAGCTCCTGGTCGAACGCGCGTGCCGCGGACACCGCGACGATCGCCTGCTCCAGGTCGCTGCTCACCCACTGCATCAGGCGGGCGGCCAGCTCGCGCTCCTTGGCGCCAAGCTCGTCGTTCGAGACGAACATCTCGGGCTTGAGCGCCGCGCCGCGCCGCTGCGCCGCCAGTGCCACGTCGGTGCACAGACCGAGCAATAGCGATGCACCTGGTCCGGCTCCACCGTGGCGTACCGGATGAGGATGGCGCGAAGCGCCGGGCCGGCCAGCCCGGCCTGGAGCAGATACTGCTCGGCGAACTCCACGGGCAGCGCGCCCAGCGCGGTGATGGCCACGAAGCGATCGGGTATCGGGTCGGTCAGCGCCTCCGCCCAGCGGGGATAACTGCGAGAGGCGATCGCGATGACAAGCCCGTCGTCCAGCGGCAGCCTACCGACAAGCTGGCGAAACCAGCGCGGCCCGCCCCGGTCGGCGAACCGGGCGGCAGCCGTCTCACCGGTGAGCGCTTCAAAGGTGTCAAACAACAGCACGATGCGGCCAGGGTCCCGGCCTTCGGTCAGCGCGGCCCGCAGGTCGGCGGCGAAGAAGCGGGGCAGCGCGGCCATCAGGTCGGGGTCGGGCGGCAGCCGCAGCACCTCCTCGATCACGTCGTCCGGGACCCGGCGCCGTAGTCGACGCTGGCTGAGCAGGTCGTTCAGCCGGTTCCGCATCACCTCAAACAGGGCAGTGCTGACCTGGAAGACCGGGAGCATGATGAAGGCGTCGGCGATCGTGGCGGCGATCGCCAGTTCCGAGCTGGGAAAGTTGTCCTGGATCAGCCGCTTGACATCGCTGCCGCGGTCCCGGTCTCCAGGCTCACCCGGCGGAAGCCCCGAGTGCGGGCTACGCCGACCAGGTGTGCCAGCATGGCCCGTCCGATGCCGCGGCCTCGCGCAGCTTCGGCGGTGTGCATCGACTTGATCTCCGCATGGTCCGGGCCGGGGCACCTGATCGCCCCGATGCCGGGCAGGCTGCCGTCCGCCCGGAAGCTGAACACGGTGACCGCAGGATCGAGCATGGTCCTGCCGGGTCGGCCGGGACCATCCAGGCCAGGATGTTTTGCGCGGCGAACATTGGGACCTGGGGGGTGCCGGTTCAGCATGACGCGATGGCGGCAGCTACTGTATCGGCCCATTGGTAGTTGACCGGCCCGACGCGGAAGATCAGGCGGTACCACATGGAGCCGTATATGAGGTCTGTTGCCAGGGCGGCGTAGTCGTCTGTGATGTCGCCTCGGGCCACGGCCCGCTGCAGTATCTGGCCAAGGGCGGCGCGGCGGGTTACCAGGAACCGGTCCCGGACCTGGTGGGCCACGCTTTCGTCTGAGGCGGCTGCGGCGGCGATGCTGTGCAGCAGGCGCACGGTGGTGGGATCGGCTGAATCGACGGTGGCGCGCAGGAAGACGCGCAGGTCCCCATGGAGCGTTCCGGTGTCTGGGAGCGGGATGGTTTGCTGTCCGCGCTCTGCCAGGGCGTCAAGGACGACTTCGGTCTTGGAGCGCCACCACCGGTAGAGCGTCTCTTTGCTGACTTTGGCCCGCTTGGCGATCGCTTCCATGTGCAGCCCGGCCGGTCCTTCCTCGGCGGCCAGCGCCAGTGTTGCCGCCAGTACAGCCTGGCGGGCTCGCTCGCTGCGTGGCCGGCCAGGCCGGCGGCCCTGTCCTTCTGTCACGGGAAGAATATTACCGAACGCGGCGTTCACATATAGACTTACCGAACGAAGCGTTCGGAAACGGAGGTTCCCGTAGATGAGCAGTCCGAGCATGGACAAGCGCCACGTAGCAGTGATCGGTGGCACCGCCGGCATCGGCCTGGAAACAGCGCGGCTCCTGGCCGGCAAGGGGGCACAGGTCACCATCGGGGGGCGCAACCGCGACCGGCTGGACGCGGCCGTCAACCAACTCGGCGGCCGGGCACAGGCGGTGGCCGTAGACGCCGAGCAGGTGGGCTCACTGAGACAGTTCTTCGCCCAGACCGGCCCGTTCAGCGACCTGGTGATCACTGTCACCCGGCGCGGCGGGGCCGGCCCTGCCTCACAGCTCGCCGAAGCCGACCTGCCAGGAGCATTCGCCGGCAAGACCGTCGCCCACCTTCGGGCTGTCGCGCTGGCGCTTCCCACCCTGGCCGCAGATGGTTCGATCACGCTGGTGACCGCTGGCTCGGCTCAATCCGCCCTGCCTGGCACTGCGGGACTGGCAGCAGTCAACGGGGCCCTCGAAGCAGCCGTAGCCCCACTCGCATTCGAACTCGCGCCGCGCCGAGTTAACGCAGTATCACCCGGGGTGATCGAGACCGGATGGTGGGAAGAGCTGCCCGAAGACGCCAAGCAGGAGGCCTTCAAGACCTTCGCCCAGCGGGCCTTGGTCCGCCGTAACGGCCACGCCGAGGACGTGGCACAAGCAATAGCCGCCCTTGTCGAGAACGGCTTCATCACCG
>DPMS01000489.1 GCA_003541285.1 Actinomycetota bacterium | reverse complement strand
GAGATCCTGGACAAGGAGTTCGAGCCGTTCGCGGCTGGCATGAAGGCGAATGGCTACTCCGACTCGGCGATCAAGACCCTGTGGGACATCCTGGTCCCGTTCTCCGATTACGCGTTCAACAAGGCGCACAGCGCCGCCTACGGGCTGGTCTCGTACTGGACCGCCTACCTCAAGGCCAACTACCCGGCCGAGTACATGGCGGGCCTGCTCACCTCCGTCTCCGGCGACAAGGACAAGAGCGCGCTCTACCTGAACGAGTGCCGGCGTATGGGCATCACCGTGCTGCCGCCGGACGTGAACGCCTCGGCGGCGACCTTCACCCCGGTGGGCACCGACATCCGGTTCGGCCTGGCCGCAGTGCGCAACGTGGGCACCAACGTGGTCGACGCCATCGTGGCCGCCCGCACCGGCAAGGGCGCGTTCACCAGCTTCAGCGACTTCCTGCGCAAGGTCCCGGTCAACGTCTGCAACAAGCGGGTCATCGAATCGCTGGTCAAAGCCGGTGCCTTCGATTCGCTCGGGCACCCCCGCAAGGGCCTGGAGCTCATCCACGAGCAGGCCATCGACACCGTGATCGACGTCAAGCGCAACGAGGCGATGGGCCAGGACTCGCTGTTCGGCTCCGACCCGGAGATCGAGGCCTCGTTCGAGATCCCGGTGCCGGAGGGGGAGTGGGACAAGTCCACGCTGCTGACTTTTGAGCGGGAGATGCTCGGGCTGTATGTCTCCGACCATCCGCTGCTGGGGGTCGAGCACATCCTCGGGGCGGCCACCGATTGCTCGGTCGCCCAGCTGCTCGGCTCCGCCGCGGACGAGGCCGAACGAGGTGCCCGTGGCGAGCGGGCCGACGCCCAGCAGGTCACCGTCGGCGGGATCCTGTCCGGGGTCCAGCGCAAGGTGACCAAGCAGGGCATGCCCTGGGCGGCGGCCACGCTGGAGGATCTCGAGGGCGCCATCGAGGTGCTGTTCTTCCCGGCTACCTATGCCGAGTGCGCGACCCTCGTCGCCGACGACGCGATCGTGATCGTCAAGGGCCGCCTCGACCGGCGCGACGACTCACCCAAGCTGATCGCGCGTGACGTCAGCGCGCCGGATCTGGCGGTGGGGCAGACCGGCCCGCTGGTGGTGTCCCTGCCGGTGCAGCGGTGCGTGGCGCCGGTGGTGGACCGGCTCCAGGAGGTGCTGCGCAGTCATCCGGGACTGGCCGAGGTGCATCTGCGGCTGTTCAACGGCAGCCGGACGACCGTCGTCAAGCTTGATGACAAGCTGCGGGTCAAGCCCTCACCGGGCCTGCTGGCCGACCTCAAGCACCTGCTCGGACCGGCCTGCGTGTCTTAGCAGGCCCCGTCTGCTTAAGCGTCCCGGCGCTGGAGCAGCTGTCCGCCGGCTATCAGCAGCAATGCCGTCCAGGCGCAGAACACGCCGAACCCCTGCCAGGGTGAGAGCAGCTGCCCGGGCTGCTGGTGGTCCGCGGTGATCAGCTGGCCCGCGACGGTGGGCGCATAGGCGTGAATGTGAGCGCCCCAGCTGTCCGGCAGCAGCCCGAGCAGCGGGAAGATCACCAGGACCAGGCCGATGACGGTGGTGATGGCTCCGGCGGTATGCCTGATCAGCGAGCCGATCGCCAGTGCGAACAGGCCGAGGACGGTGAGGTAGAGCCCGGAACCGATCACGGCCCTGGTCACCCCCGGCTGGCTCAGTGACACCGGGAAGTGGCTGTGCACGATGGCGGCGCCGATGAAGAACGAGCCGAATGCCACGGCTTCGCCCACCACGAAGACCAGCGCGCTGAAGACCAGCCCCTTGGCGATGAGCACGGGGAAGCGCCTGGGCACCGCGAGCAGCGAAGCGCGGATGGTCCCCGAGCTGTACTCAGCGGTGATCACGAGTGCCCCGAGCACACAGATGGCCAGCTGGCCGAGCCCGAGTCCAGTGCCCAGGATGAAGGCGACGGGATCGGCGCCGATGTCGGCGGCGCGGGCACCGGGCCTGCCCGCGGTCAGCGCCCGCATGGTCAGCCAGGTGAACAGGCCGGTGAGCCCAAGGCTGACCACCGCGAAAATGACCAGGGTCCACAGGGTCGAGCGGACCGACCGGATCTTCGTCCACTCGGTGAGCAGCAGGTTGCCGAACCCGATAGGCCGGGAAGCCCGGCTCACCGTTGCTGCGCTGGCCGCGGGCGTAGCCGTCATGGCGCGATCCCTTCCCCGTGGGCCTGGCCTGGCTGGCCGGCGCCCGCCAGCCCGGGCCCGGCTGCCGCCGCGGTCCCGGCTGGCCCGGCGCCGAATTCCGTGCTGCCAGCGGTCAGTTCCATGAAGGCCTCCTCCAGCGAGGCGAGCCTGGGCGAGAGCTCGTGCAGGACGATCCCGGCGGCGGCGGCGATCTCGCCGATCCGTGGCGCCGCCAGCCCGGTCACACTGAGCCCGGCGGGCTGGCTGCCGTCGCCCGGCTGGGTCACGACTGAGCCGCCCTGGGCGGTGATCAGGCCGGCGAGTGTGTCGGCCTGCGGCGAGCGCACCAGGACCGACCGCTCGGAACTGCGCTCGATGAACTCCTGGGTGGGGCAGTCCGCGATCAGGCGCCCCCGGCCGATCACGATCAGGTGATCGGCGGTCACCGCCATCTCGTTCATCAGGTGACTGGACACGAAGATGGTGCGCCCCTCGGCCGCCAGTTGTTTCATCAGGTTCCTGACCCACAGGATGCCCTCGGGGTCCAGCCCGTTGACAGGCTCGTCGAGCAGCAGCACCCGCGGGTTGCCCAGCATGGCCGCCGCGATCCCGACCCGCTGGCTCATCCCCAGCGAGTAGCCGCCGGTCCGCCTGCGCGCCACCTCGGCGAGCCCAACCAGGGCGAGCACCTCATCGACCCGCTGCCGCGGCAGCCCCTGGCTCTGGGCGAGGAACAGCAGGTGGTTGTAGGCGCTGCGGCCGTTGTGCGTCGCCTTGGCCTCCAGCAGCGCCCCGACGGTCCGCAGCGGCCGGTGAAGCTGGGCGTACCGCCTTCCGTCGATGGTCGCGGTCCCGGCCTTGGGCCGGTCGAGGCCCAGGATCAGCCGCATCGTGGTGG
>DPMS01000588.1 GCA_003541285.1 Actinomycetota bacterium | reverse complement strand
CCGCCTGCTGCACCCAGCAGACCATCCCCGTCCCGCCCGAGATCGATCTTGGTGGCTTATTCGCGACAGGCCGGGCGAGGTGCTCGATTCGGACTGTTCTGATGGCCATGATCCTTCCTGCGGTCGTTCCTTCCCCTCGCCCCGGCCGCAGAATGGGTACGTCATGTCCATGCAGCCTGCCGCCTGGCCGGAGCCGGATCCCCGGGTCGCCGCGGCGATCAAGGCGATGTACGGTTCCCGGAAGACTGAGCGGCCGCTGGCGGTGGAGATCCGGGACCGGCTGGGCCAGTGGCTGGCCGATGAGGACTTCGCGGCCGCGTTCGGGATCCGGGGCAGGCCGGGCTGGCCGCCGTCGCGGCTGGCGCTGGTGACCGTCTTGCAGCGGGCGGAGAAGCTGACCGACCGGCTGGCGGCCGGGGCGGTGCGGACCCGGCTGGACTGGAAGTACCTGCTGGGGCTTTCCCTTGACGACCCGGGGTTCGACCATACGGTGCTGGCCGAGTTCCGGGGCAAGGTGGCGGAGGCGGGGCTGGAGCAGGTGGCGCTGGACGCGCTGCTGGGACGCCTGGTATCTGCGGGCCTGGTCAAGGCGGGCGGGAAGCAGCGCACCGACTCCACGCACGTGGTCGCGGCGGTGGCGGCGCTGAACCGGCTGGAGCTGGCCGGGGAGAGCGTGCGGGGCGCAGCGGAGGCGCTGGCCGCGGCGCATCCGGCCTGGCTGGAGCAGCGGATCTGCGTGCCGGACTGGACCCGCCGCTACGGCACGCCGATGACCGCCTGGCGGCCCCCGGCGTCGCAGGCGAAGCAGGACGAGCTGGCCATCGCCTATGCCCGGGACGGGTACGCGCTGCTGGAAGCGGTCTACGACGAGTCCTCCCCGGCGTGGCTGCGGGAGCTGCCCGCCGTCGACGTGCTGCGCTGGGTGCTGGTGCAGAACTACACCCGCACCATCACCGGGAACGGGCGGGAGGTGATCAAGCGGCGGGAGAAGGAACCGGAAGGTGACGGTCTCCCGCCTGGCCATGCCCGGATCGCCTCGCCGTATGACACCGATGCCCGGTGGGGCGTCAAGCGGGACACCTTCTGGCTGGGATACAAGCTGCACGTCACCGAGACCTGCGATGACGAGCCGCGGTGCGGCTGCCCCGGCGAGGGCGGGGCTGGCCGCCGCGGCCATGACAAGGACTGCGCGGCCCCGGCGTTCCCGAACCTGATCACGCACGTGGCCACCACCGGTGCCACGGTGACTGACAACCAGATGACCAGCGTCATCCATGACGAGCTGGCGGGGAAGACCCTGGCACCGGGACGGCATTACCTCGATTCGGGGTACCTCAGCGCGGCTCTGCTGGTCAGCGAGGCCGCCAGGCACGGCATCGCGCTGATCGGGCCGCTGCTGGCGGACACCCCGGCCCAGGCCCGGGCCGGCAACGGCTACGCCCGCGCCGACTTCGCCGTCGACTACGGCAGCAAGACCGTCACCTGCCCGCAGGGCAGGACCGCGGCGTCCTGGACGCCGTGCACCCAGCACGGCAAGGACGCGATCGTGGCGACCTTCTCCGCCAGCGACTGCGGCCCTTGCCCGGCCCGCAGCCTGTGCACCACCAGCGGCAAGAACCGGCGCCAGCTCACCGTGCCGCCCCGCGACCTGGCCCAAGCGCAGGCCGCCGCCCGCGCCGCTGAAAACACGATCCCCTTCCAGGCCGACTACGCCCGCCGCGCCGGCGTCGAGGGCACCATGCACCAGGCCACCAGCCACGGTGCCCGGCGCACCCGCTACCGCGGCCTGCCCAAGACCAGCCTCGACCATGTGTACATGGCCTGCGCGCTCAACCTCCTCCGCCTGCATGCCTACTGGACCGGCACCCCCCTGGACCGGCGCCGGACCAGCCACCTGGCACGCCTCGGACTCGGCCTCGCCGCATAACCGGCGAATTAACCACCAGGATCGAGATCGCGGCCAAAACCCGCCAGAAGCATGACTACCCGCCGGCCGCCTGGCGGCGCTCCTACACCCGGCGCACCGCCTCCGAACGAACGTTCTCGACCATCAAGGACCCCGCCACCGCCACCATCGCCCGCGGCTGGTGCCGCATCATGGGCCTCACCCCGCTCACGCTGTGGATCGCGTGCCTGCTCGCTGTCCGCAACCAGCGCATCCTCGCCGCCCACCAGGCCCGGCAAGACGACAGCGCCCGGCGCGCCGCCGCCGGGCTCCCGCCCCGAACCCGCCGCCGCAAGCGCACCACTCTCGCCGGGCTCGCCGCCGGCCCACCCTGACCCGCCCGCAGCGCCCACACCGAACCTCACCGCAGCCAAGCACGCCGCCGTTAGCACCAGCACGCGCAAAGCCGGCAAACACGCCCGTCAGCGGCCCCGGAAAAACGAAGGCCGCGCCCGCTCACGCCGGCGCGGCACAACTGTCAGTCCCAAATGTGAACACGGACGCTGGTGAGGTGTGAATACCTCCTGGAGCCCCCTTACGGAATCGAACCGTAGACCTTCTCCTTACCATCTGAAAGCCCCCAGGTTCAGTACCGGCGGGCGGTTCCTGCAGGCCACCGGCAAGCGCTGATCCGGACCTGGCCCGGCCTGCGGCATCTGCGGCCGCTCCGGCCACCGCGCCGACGGCCGGGCAGCAGCCGACGCGGGTCCGCGCCCAGCCAACGGCAGCTCCCGCCCGCAGCTGCCCTGCCGCTCAGGCCCGGCCCGTAGGGCTGCATGTCGGCCAGCCACGTCCGCTCCGGCGGTCAGGATACGGTCAGACGATCTTTCCCCAACACGCCAGCCCCGGACACGAAGACCACGCTGAACAGGGCATTTCCCCAGCGCCAGGGAGTAATTTGAACCGGTGCCCTTATCTGCGCCCCGCAGGAAGTCACCGGCGGCAGCCCCGGAGTCCTGCCGAGCCGGAGGACACCACGGAACAGGCAGTACTACATAGTCAGGGGACCCAGTCGCCGGAGCACGGCCGCGTCGGCACGCCCGAATCTGCCGAAGTTAGTGCGCTGTCTGCCTCGACCTTGGCATACGCAGACGTGAGCGGTCGATTGCAGTGACTGTGGTTGCCGCCGTCATGGGTGACGGGGCAGTCTGGGTGAGCCTGGAACGCTGTGGAAATACTCCTGCCGGAGAAGGACCGCGCCGATGAAACTGCCTCCCGTGGACTACGAGGCGCCTAAGACCGTTTCGGAGGCCGTGGAATTGCTGGCTGAGCATCTGGACCAGGCGAGCGTGCTGGCCGGCGGGCAGAGTCTGATCCCGCTGCTGGCACTGCGGCTGGCCCGCCCGGCGGTGCTCATCGACATCAACGGCATAGCTGGTCTGTCCGGGGTGTCGGCGGCCGGCGGCTGGGTGGCGATCGGCGCCATGACCCGTGAGTACGCCGCCGAGGAATCCGGGACCGTGGCCGGTGCCGTGCCGTTGCTGGCGGCTGCTCTGCCCATGATCGGCCATGAGGCAATCCGCAGCCGCGGCACGATCGGAGGCAGCCTGGCGCATGCTGACCCGGCAGCGGAGCTGCCGGCTGTCGCCCGGGCGCTCGATGCCGAGTTCGTGGTGCGCAGCCGGTCGGGCGAGCGGGTCATCCCGGCCGCGGAGTGGTTCGAGGGTTACCTCACGACATCGCGCCGTCCCGGCGAGCTCCTCGTGGAGGTGCGCTTCCCGGCCGCAGGGCTGGGCACGGGGATCAGCTTCCAGGAAGTCGCCCGGCGCCATGGCGACTTCGCCATTGTTGGCCTGGCGGCATCACTGACGCTTTCCGGCGGCGCGATCAGCGATGCCCGGCTGGCGTTTGCCGGCATCTCCGATGTGCCGGTCCGGGCGGCTGGCGCGGAGGATCTCCTGGTCGGCGAGAGGCCGTCGGACAGGCTCTTCGATGAGGCGGCCCGCCGGGCGACCGGGGATATCGACCCGCCTGCCGACCTGCACGGGTCGTCGGACTACCGGAAGAAGGTCGCGGCCGCCCTGGTGCGGCGCGGCCTGCGAGCGGCCGCGGGCAACGCAGGCGAGAGGCAGTGACTGAAGGTGGACATTACCCTGCGGGTCAATGGCGCGGCATGCACGGGCTCGCCGGAGGCGCGCAAGACGCTGGCGGACTTCCTGCGGGATGACCTCAATCTCACCGGCACCCACGTTGGCTGCGAGCACGGGGTCTGCGGTGCGTGCACGGTCATCGTCGACGGGCGGGCGGTGCGCTCGTGCCTGATGCTGGCGGTCCAGGCCACGGGCAGCGAGGTGACGACGATCGAGGGGCTGGCGCCGGACGGCGAGCTGGGCACGCTGCAGCAGGCGATGTGGGATTCGCATAGCTTCCAGTGCGGGTTCTGCACGCCCGGGTTCGTCATGCAGGCAACGGCATTCCTGCGTGCCCATCCCGACGCCGGCGAGCAGCAGATCCGCGAGGCGCTGTCCGGCAACATCTGCCGGTGCACCGGCTACCAGAGCATCATCGATGGCGTCCTGCTGGCCGCCGAGCGGGCCCGTCAGGGCTGAGCGAGGGAGCGATCATGGCTGGAATTGCGGCCGAGCGTTACACCGGCGCCAGCATCAAGCGTTCGGAGGACCCGCGCATCCTGACCGGCTCGGGCCGCTACGTCGACGACATCAAGCTGCCGGGGATGCTGCACGCTGCGTTCGTGCGCTCCCCGCTGGCGCACGCGCGGGTGCTCTCGGTGGATGTCTCCGCCGCGCGGGCGCTGCCCGGGGTCGTCGCGGCGTTCACGGGAGCGGACCTGGAAGCCATGACTGTCCCCGGGCCGGATGCGCTGTCGGCTCTCCTGGGCGCCGGCGGCCCCACCCCGGAGTTCACCCTGCTTGCGACGGATAAGGTGCGCTTCGCCGGCGATCCCGTAGCGGTCGTCCTCGCCGAGAGCCGCGCCCTCGCCGAGGACGGCTGCGAACTAGTGAACGTCGAATATGACGACCTGCCGCCGGTCGTGAACGCCGCCTTCGCGCTCGATCCGGACAGCCCGCCGCTGTTCGCCAATCTGGGTGACAACATCGCCCGCCCGCACTCGCGCAATGAGTTCGGCAACGTCCCGGCCACATTCGCGGGCGCCGACCGTGTTTTCGACTTCCACATCGATGTGCATCGCCACCAGAACGTGCCCATGGAGGGGCGGGGCTGCGTCGCGAGCTACGACGCCGGCCTCGCTGTCATGACGGTCTACGCGGCAACGCAAAGCGTTCACGTCAGCAGGATCGCGGTCGCCATGCGCCTCGGTATGGAGCATGACAAGGTACGCGTCCTGGCCGGTGATATCGGCGGCTCGTTCGGGCTGAAGATAGGCGCATCACGGGAAGAGCTCACAGTCGCGGCGGCCTCGCGCGCTGTCGGCCAGCCGGTCAAGTGGGTGGAGGACCGCGGCGAAAACCTCACGGCCTCGGGACAGGCACGCGAGGAGAGCTTCGACGTCCGGGCTGCAGTCAGCAACGACGGCGACCTGCTCGGGCTAGACGCGAAGATGGTCATCGACACCGGCTCGTACCCAGGTATGGGCGGGATGGTTCCGGCCATCATCGAGGCGATGCTGCCGGGCCCGTACCGGCTCACGGCCCTTGGGTTCGAGTCGACCGCGGTCACCACGAACAAGGCATCGTACGTCGCCTATCGCGGCCCGTGGGCGTCGGAGACGTTTGTGCGGGAACGCGTCCTCGACCTCATCGCGAAAGACCTCGGCCTCGATCCGCTTGAGATCCGGCTGCGCAACGTCGCCCCGCGCACCGACCCGCCGACCGCCATGATTACCGGGCGCCCGCTGGCCGGAGTCACTACGAGGGAGTCACTGGAGCGGCTCGCCGAGCTCGTGGACTTTCCGGCGTTCCGGCGCCGACAGGACGAGGCCCGCACTCGCGGCCGTTACCTCGGCATCGGCCTGGCAACGTTCATCGAGGCCGCTCCCGGCCCGCGCTCGCCCGAGGGGCCTAGCGGCCCGATGGGCATGGAGTCCATGCGCCTTCGGCTCGCGGAAGACGGCATCGTTGTGCTGTTCACCGGCCAGATGCCGCACGGCCAGAGCCACCAGACGACCCTCGCCCAGATCGCCGCCGACGAGTTCGGGGTGCCGTTTGAGCAGGTCCGGGTCGTCGTCGGGGACACCGACGTCGTCCCATTCGGGCTGACCGGCGGCAGCCGGTCGGCCACCATGACCGGAGGCGTGGCCCTGCACGGCGCCCGGCGGCTCAAGGCCAAGGTGCTCGATTTCGCATCGCATCTCATGGAAGCCAGCGCCCAGGATCTCCAGATCACCGACGGCAACGTCTGGGTGCGCGGAGACCCAGCGAGTGCCATCGCGGTTGGCGAGATCGCACGGCGGGCGGCAGCGGGCCAGTTCGGTGCCGACGTGGACGCTGACCTTGAGGTCCAGGCCACATTCGACGGCGGCGAAGGAGGATGGTCCGGCGGCAGTCACTGCGCCATCGTCGAAGTCGACGCCGAGACAGGCATCGTGACGGTAGAGCGGTACATCGTCGCCGAGGATTGCGGCGCGCTCATCAATCCCGCCATCGTCGAGGGCCAGATCCGGGGCGGTGTCGCGCAGGGCATCGGCGCGGTGCTGCTCGAACGATCGGCGTATGACGAGGACGGCAACTGCCAGTCAGCCACGTTCATGGACTACCTGGTGCCGACCACCTGTGATATCCCCCGCATCGAGATTGAGCACCTCGAGACCGTGCCCCTCGACACCGACGTCAACTTCCGCGGCGTGGGCGAGGGGGGCATGATCGTCGCGCCGCCCACGGTGGTGAACGCAATTGAAGACGCGCTCTCGCCCTTCGGCGTGCGGATCTACGAGCAGCACCTGCCTCCGGCTCGCATCCTGGAACTCATCGCCGCGGCGGACTCGGCTAAATAAGCTGCGGGGAACTGAGGCAAAGACTCCATGGTCAGAAGGCTCCCCAGCCGCCGGGGCAGCCCCGTGACAGGCGCGCCGAACGCCCGAGCCAAGCACATCGCCTGCAGCACCGGGCCGGTTCCCGTCGCGCTCCTTAGCCGGGTCGGCGCAGAACTGGACAATCTGCTCGCATAACAGGCGTTCTGGATGCGGATGGTCAGCAGCGCTGTGGCGGCGCAGGGGAGTGAGAGCCGGGGGATGCAGGGGCGCGCCTGGTGTCGTGGCGCCGCGCGCGATCTGGGCCGCCGAGATCTTGTGTAGCTATGTGCCGCCCGGGTGCCTAGGAAGGCCGGGGAGCGAGCAGAGCGCGGAGTGCACGTCGTCGGGATCGAGCAGCGTGTCCAGCAGCTGCCCGTCGTCGGCCGCGCCGGGCAGCGTGGCGATTGCGCCGGCCGTGGTGCCGGTGAAGACCGCGCCACGCTTGTGGTCGGCGCGGACCGCATCGCTGGGATGAGCGGTGAGGGGTTGCCGGCGAAATGGCGGGCTGCTTTCGACTTCGGTGGGCCGAGGTCAGTTCCCGGTTGACGGCTCCGCATATGCCAAGCGGACGCGGACGATGCCGACGGCCAGGCCCGGGTCGCAGCGCCGGCCGCCCGCCGATCGGGCAGGGGAGCCGGGGGGCATACGGGCGGCCCGGCGCTCGAAGGGTCCAGATGATCTTGCAGATCGGGGCTTCAGCCGTTTGCTGCCGGCTCACCAGTGGTCTTGTCCGCCACTTGTGGTGTCTCGGTGTTGTAGGGACCCATCTGCCTGGCGGTGAAGGCGTAGGGGCTGTTCTTGTCGGCGAGGAGGACGTTCGGGGCCGCGACGCCGACGACGGCGAAG
>DPMS01000251.1 GCA_003541285.1 Actinomycetota bacterium | reverse complement strand
CGCTGCGCCTGCGGCTCTTTTACGCTCCGGGCAACCCCCCGCCCGCGCTGTTGTGGCTTGGGTCAGCGCCCGGCTGAGCCCCGCCGTGCTGTTGTGGCTGGGTTAGCGCTCTACCGGCACCTCTCAGCGCAGGCGGCGGCGGGCGCCGCGGCGGCGCTCACTGGGTTTGCGGACTGGCTCGCCGGCTGCGATGGCCGCTTCGCGCAGCCGGGCGCCGTGCTCGGCCAGGGCCTCGACCAGGGCGGTCGCCGAGGGTTTGGGCGCCATGACGTCCACCCGCAGCCCGTATTCGGCGGCGGTCTGCGCGGTCTGCGGGCCGATCACCGCGATCGCGGTGACGGCGTGCGGCTTGCCCGCGATGCCGATCAGGTTCCGCACGGTCGACGAGGAGGTGAACAGCACAGCATCGAACCCGCCGCTCTTGATCGCCTCCCGGATCGGGGCCGGCGGCGGCGCCGCCCGGACCGTGCGGTAGGCGGTGACGTCCTCGGCCTCCCAGCCCAGGTCGGTGAGCCGGGCGATCAGAGTCTCGGTGGCGATGTCGGCGCGGGGAAGCAGCACCCGGTTGATCGGGTCGAGCACATCGTCGTAGGGCGGCCAGGAAGCCGCCAGCCCCTCGCTGGACTGCTCCCCCTCGGGGACGAGGTCAGGCTTGATGCCGAACTCGGCGAGGGACGCGGCGGTCTGATCCCCGACCGCGGCCACCTTGACACCGGCGAACGCACGCGCGTCCAGGCCGTACTCCTCCAGCTTTTCCCGGACCGCCCGGACCGCGTTCACCGACGTGAAAGCGATCCACTGGTACCGGCCGGTGACCAGGCCCTTGACCGCGCGCTCCATCTGCTGCGGGGTCCGCGGCGGCTCGACCGCGATGGTCGGAACCTCCTCGGGCACGGCACCGTGGGAGCGCAGCCGCTCCGATACCGACGCCGCTTGTTCCTTGGTACGCGGCACCAGCACCCGCCAGCCGAAGAGCGGCTTGCTCTCGAACCAGGACAGGCCCTGGTGGGCGGCAGCCTCGCCGACCACCGCGACCGCTGGACCGTACTCGGTCAGCACGCTCACCCCGGCGGCCTTGAGGTCCGCGGTCACCGACCCAAGCTTGCTGACCACTGTGTGCTGCTCGGTGGTGGTGCCGTTCCAGGTGATCGCGAGTGGCGTGGTGTCCGCCCATCCGGCCGCCACCAGCATCTTGGCCAGGTCAATCGGCCCGTTCTCCGCGCCGAGGATGACCAGGCTGCCCGATGCCGGCCCGTCCACCTGGCTGATGTCGGATGCGTGAATCACCCGCACGCCGCCGGTGTCCGAGGTTAGCGGGATGCCGGCGAAGGCTGGGATCGCGGTGGCGGCGGACACACCGGGCACGATCTCCAGCCGCACCCCTGCCTTAGCGCACGCGTCAGCCTGCCGGCCAGCCCGGCTGAACAGGAGCGGGTCTCCGGTGCACACCCGGACCGCCACCTGCCCGGCCTTCGCCGCCTTGATGAGCGCCTTGGCGTCCTGCTCTGGATCGGCCGCCTCCACGATGACGGCACCGGGGCGCAGCCGGTGAGCCAGCCGCCCGGTCAGCTCGGCCCTGCCGACGACCAGGTCGGCACGGGCCAGCAGGTCGGCGGCCCGCATTGTGAGCAGCCCTTCGTCGCCGGGCCCGACGCCGACGAAAGCAGCAAGACCGGCCTGGTGCCCGTGCCCGGCAGCAGCCACGCTCGGGTCCTGGGTGGCGTCGGACTTCTTGGTTGCGGGTGTGGGATTCACTGGGCATCGTCCCCGTTGCTCGTGTGTGCGGCAGCCGCCGTCACGTACCTTCCCGCCCCGCGCCGAAGCAACTCACGGGCGACGTCGCGGCCGAGCCTGGCGGCATCCCCCGGAGGGCCGTCTGCGCTCGCCCGGACCGGCGGGCAACCGTCATCCCCCACCACAATCGCAGTCAGGTGCAGGGTTCCCGTCCCGGCGGCATAGGCGCCGACCGGCGCGCTGCACCCGGCTTGAAGTTCGGCCAGCACGGCCCGTTCGGCGGTCACCGCCGCACGGCTGGCCGGGTCCTCCACGGAGGCCAGCAGGCTGACCAGGTCTGGATCGATGTCGCGGCATTCCACCGCGAGCGCACCCTGCCCAGGTGCGGGCAGCATCTCCTCGGGCTCGAAGACCTGGGTGACCAGGTCGAGATGGCCGATCCGGGCCAGGCCTGCGTGCGCCAGCACGACGGCGTCGACGCCGCCGGAGAGGACCTTCCCCAGGCGTGTCCCGGCGTTGCCGCGCACCGGCACCGGGCGGGTGTCGGGACGCAGCAGCTTCAGCTGTGCCGCCCGGCGCG
Source organism: Actinomycetota bacterium (assembly GCA_003541285.1). GTDB lineage: Bacteria > Actinomycetota > Actinomycetes > Streptosporangiales > Streptosporangiaceae > UBA9676. Next base: position 1,221 of record DPMS01000251.1, on the reverse strand, counting down.
GCGATCCGGTGCCGATCCGTGCCCCTGGGGGCAGATCCGCGAGCTTCGCCCCATCCCGGCCGACCAGCGCGTCCCGGGGGTCATCCCGGGCCGGCACCGCGGCGAGGGTGATCCCGGGCAGGTCGCCGGTCGGCAGATCTTTCAGCGAGTGGACCACGAGGTCGACGTCCCCGGCGAGCAGGCAGGTGCGCAGCGCGCTCACGAAAACGCCGGTACCCCCGATCTGGGTCAGCTGGGCCTGGCTGACGTCCCCGAAGGAGGTCAGCCCGACCAGTTCGACCCTGATCCCGGTCCGTTCCGTGATCAGGCTTGCCACAGTCCCGGACTGGGCCATGGCCATGGGGCTCTTGCGGGTGCCGAGCCTCAGCACTGACCGCTTCATCAAGCCTCCCCAGCCCGATCATGGGAGGACCCAGGCCCGGTGTCGCCCGGCAGTGGAGCCGAAGACCGGGTACCCGGTGTCAGGTCTGCGTCTGCCCTGGTGACAGCTTCCACCGCATCCTGGTCGAGGTCAAAGAGCACCCGCAGGGCCGCCTCGTAGGAGTCACCGCCCGGCGAGCCGGCCAGTTCCTTGACCCGTACGGTCGGAGCGTGCAGCAGCTTGTCCACGACCCGCCGCATAGCCTGCGCGATCTCCCCGCTGGCGCGGTCATCGAGCGGCCCGAGCCTGCCCGCGAGCCTGTCCAGTTCGGCCTGCACAACCTCGGCGGCCTTGGCCCGCAACGCGACCACGGTCGGCGCTACCCGGGCGGCATGCCGGGCGGAGACGCGCGCGGCGAACTCCTCGGCGACGATCGCCCGGACCGCTGCCACGTCCTCGGCCTGCGTCGCCGCGACGGCCAGTCCCGCGTCCTCCATCGCATCCAGGCCGAGCACGGTGACGCCGGGCAGGCCGGCGGCGTCGCGGTCCACGTCGTGCGGGAGCGCCAGGTCGAGCAGGACCAGCGGGCGCCCCGTGCCGTTGCCCGGCCGCAGGCGGAGCGCGCGGGCGACCATATCGGCCGTGATCACCAGGCTGGTCGCTCCCGTGCAGGAGATCACCAGGTCAGCCTCGGCCAGCGCGGCAGGAAGATCGGCCAGGTCTGCGGTCGCCCCGGATACGGACGCCGCCAGGTGCTCGGCCCGGCGGGGAGTGCGGTTGGCGACCACCATGCGGGCCGCACCCAGGCGGGCGGCCGTCGCGACCGCCAGGGAACTCATCGACCCGGCCCCGACTACGAG
>DPMS01000431.1 GCA_003541285.1 Actinomycetota bacterium | reverse complement strand
CCCACCGGCAAGGGCATCGGCAGCCGGAAATCGTACAGCTTGTACAGCCGTTTCTCGATCCGCCAGATGCTGGTATAGGTGGGCAGCTCCACCAGTCGAATCTCCTTCCGCTGGAGCGGAGGTTCAGTGGACGCCCAGCGCCTTCGCGATGCCCTGGGCCAGGGTTTGCACGATACTCGGCGTGTAGAAGACCACGGCGATCGCGACTGCGAGGACGATGAACTGCACGAACCGGATTATCTCGCGAGTGAACAAGAAGAAGAGCGCCACAATACCGACGATCCCCAGGAAGAGCGGCCCGAAAAGGCCCTGCAAGTAGCTAACGAGGCCGGACGTGCTCAACGCCAGGGGAGCCGCCGCGATCATTGCATGGAACGACATCGGTCTACTCCGCGGTATGGGGGGATTGCTTCTGGGCGGCTGACCCGTTCAGCCATCGGAGCTGCGATCATGGCGGCCCCGCGGCCTGAAGGGAAGCGGCTACGTGGCTCACATACCAGCTTCCGCTGACCTTTACGATCGTCAGCGCATAGCTCATCTCCAGCCCCGCGGACGGCGGGCCTTTCGCGGCCGGGCCGGCCGTGCCGCCCGGCACCGGGATTCGCCACACAACGGTCGCGACCACATGACGGGTCGCCCCGCCGTTGGGCACTATCACCCCGGTCAGTGAGCCGAATGCCGCGGCCCCGCCCAGGCCGGTCACCTGCGTGCCGGGGGCAAGGAAACGGCCGAGGGTGACCTGGTTGCCACTGGCATAGGCCTGGAAGAAGGCGGGCAGCTGGCTCATCAGCTCGGCCTGCGTGGCCGCATCGGTGTTGGCAGGTGACGCGGTCGGCACCGTGGCCCGGGGCGGCGCAGGCAGCCAGGCAGGCTCCCCGGAAACGGTCAGCGCGCCGGCCGAATAGTAGACCGGCACGGCCAGTTCCATCAGCTGGCCGTTGACCCGCGCGAGCAGGGTCACCACAGCATGGTGCTGGTCGGTGACCCTGATCCCGGCGACCTGCTCAGACTGCAGTTGCAGTGACCCGGTTCCGTCCCAGCCGAGCTGCGGGTCGGCGCCTTGCGGCAGGAAGGCGGCCAGCTGGGTCGCACGCCGGCCGGCGGTGGCCGGGCTCGCGTTCAGGTACACCTGCCCGAACTGGTACGCGAAAGCACTGGCGAGATCGGTCGGGAAGGTGCTGGCCGCAGTGGCGTGCGCGGGCGCAGGACGGCTGGCGGGCGTCTCCCCGAGCACGATGGCCATCACACCGCGGTAGCCGACGACAAGCAGCACCAGCCAGACCACGACCCGCAGGACCCAGACCAGCCAGCGCCCACCGGCGCCACGCCAGCCCGCAGCGGACCGGGCCCGGGTTCTCCCGCCACCTGGCGCCAGGTCCCCGGTCCCCGCAGCATAGTCCGCGCCGTACACAACTGGTTGCGGACTGCGATCAACGGTTGACCTACGAACCATCGCACCTCCGCCCAGATCCTGCGCACGCGCAGCAATGAGTTGCGGTGCTCTCCGTGTCCATCTGTGGACCATTCTGCGCCATAACGCGGTGCTCGGGGAGCCCTTTGGCGCCTGTGAGCGCGTGGCGTGTCGGCCACCGGACCTGCAGTGACGCTGTGTGCTGTTCTGAAGACGCTTCGGACATCGGCATTGACCTGGACATATTTCGCCCGTAACGGCACCGCGAATGATCGGAGCCGCCGACCCCCGGGCCGCCCGGTGGTGATGACATTGTGATGAGGCCTTCGCCAGATGCGGACGCCGGGTAACCACCCAGATCACACACCTCCCAGCTGACTCCCGTATGACGTGGCGCCCTCCGGTCGCTGGCCCCAGCGGCTTCCCTGGCGGGAACCGCAGCACAAGCGTGCGCCGCCAGCCCGGACGTCTGTGTTGCACTCGCCTTGACGCCTACCTTGCACCGCAGGTCACAGATGCAAGCCGGTGCGGCTCGGGGCGTGGCCACCGGTGGGCGCCTCGAACCCCGGGGATCACACACCTCCCAGCCGGCTCACCCGGAGCGGGACTGTGACGGGACCACTGACCGGGCCCTCCGGCCCTGGCCTGACCCGCAGGCCAGCAGTGGACTGGAACGGTGACCACCCAGAGCCGGACATCGCCGGCCCCTGCGACCGGAGGTGGGTCAGCCCCACGCCGCTGGCTCGCCCTTGCGGTTCTGTGCGTCGCGCTGCTCATCGTCAACCTCGACAGCACAGTCCTGAACGTCGCCCTCCCCACGCTGGTACGGGACCTGCATGCCACCGACAGCCAGTTGCAGTGGATCGTCGACGCCTACGTCATCGTCTTCGCGGGCCTGCTGCTGGTCATGGGCAGCCTGGCGGACCGGATCGGCCGCAAGCGGGTGTTCGGTGCCGGACTGGTGACATTTGCCGCCGGATCAGCCTGGGCGGCCTTCTCGGGGTCGGTCGGCATGCTCATCGCCGCCCGCGCGTTCATGGGCATCGGCGCCGCGATGATGATGCCCTCGACGCTGTCGATCATCACCGATGCCTTCCGCGATCCGGGGGAACGGCAGCGGGCGATCGGGCTGTGGGCAGCGACCAGCGGGATCGGGGTCGCGCTCGGCCCGATCGTGGGTGGCCTGCTCCTTGCCCATTTCTGGTGGGGATCGGTCTTCCTGATCAACGTCCCGGTCGCGGCGGCCGGCCTGGCCTGCGCCATCCCGCTGGTCCCGGACTCGAAGAACCCGGCAGCCAAGCGGCCCGACCTGGCCGGCGCGCTGCTGTCCACCTCCGGGCTGGGGCTGGTGCTCTGGGCGATCATCGAGGCCCCGGCCCATGGCTGGTCGTCGGCCCTGGTGATCGGGGCCGGCCTGGCCGGAGTCGCGGTGCTGGGCCTGTTCACGGTGTGGGAGCTGCGCAGTTCCCACCCGATGCTTGACCTTTCCTTCTTCCGTAACCGGCGTTTCTCCGGCGCGATCACATCGGTGGGCCTGGTCACGTTCGGCCTGATCGGCTCGCTGTTCGTGCTGACGCAGTTCCTTCAGTTCGAGCTGGGCTATACCGCCCTTCAGGCCGGGCTGCGGGTCATTCCCGCGGCGGCTGCGATCGCCGTCATCGCCCCCCTGTCGGCGTACGCTGTGCGGCTGGCCGGCAGCAAGCTCACCCTGGCGGCCGGCCTGCTGGTCATCGCCGCCGGGCTGTGGCAGCTCTCGACGGCCACGACCGGGTCGTCCTACCTCGATACCCTGCCCGGCATGATCCTGCTGGGAGTCGGCGCCGGGCTGGCCATGCCGTGCGCGACCGCCTCGGTCATGGGCTCGCTGCCGCAGGAGCACACCGGCGTGGGCTCGGCCACGAACGGGACATTCCTCCAGGTCGGCGGGGCGCTGGGAGTGGCGGTGATCGGCAGCCTGCTCGCCACCCGCTACCAGGACCAGATGACCGGCGCCCTGGCCGGCTACCACATCCCGGCCCCGGCGATGCGCCTCATCCTCGGGTCCCTGGGCGGCGCCCTGGCGGTGGCCGGGAACCTCGGCGGTTACCTCGGGGCCGCGCTGGCACACCTGGCGCGCACCGCGTTCATGAGCGGCATGGATCTCGGGCTGCGGACCGGAGCAGTCGTGGCAGCCGCCGGAGTGGTGCTCGCCCTGGCCGTGATGCCCTCCCGCCCGCCCGCGGGGCCCGGTATCACCGGCGCCGGCCCGGCCCCCAGCGCCACCACGCCCGAACCAGAGCCGGCCGCCCCACAGCCACGCTAGGCAGCCCAGGCAGAACGCTGCCGCCGGGCAGAGCCTCGGCCGGGCCACTCCGACGTGGGCGCGGGCCGGGCCCGCCTGGTCAAGCACGATGGCCTGACGCCGCGGTATCCGATGACAAGCAGAACCCCAGACGACGGCCCGCAGATCCCACACCGGCCCGCGACCGCGAGCATCGCGAAGGCTGGTCATTTCATCGACTGAGTTCGTGGTCCTTGCCCGTCAGGGACTGCTCCAAGAAGAGCCCGGACTGTCTCCATAGCTTGCGTGCTGATGCCTGTCACATATGTCCGCCGTTGATCGCCGCAGGCCAGACCGATGAGCCACAGCAGCCCAACAAGCAGGACGATCAAGGTAATTGGAATGACCGCAGCGACCCGGGCAGTCACAGGCCCGAATCCGGAAATCACCGGTGCCACCGTCAGCCAGAGTCGTCACAGTGACGACTGGCCCTGAAACTATACGGGACAGGTGCCCCACCGTTTATCCTCATCTGAGGAGCCTTCCTTCAGCATGGACCTTGGCTCTGCAGACGGCCTCCTGCGCCAACAGGGGGCCGTCGCCATTGGGCGGCTGCCCGCGCCGTATACAACTGGTTGCGGACTGCGATCAACGGTTGACCTACGAACCATCGCACCTCCGCCCCGCTCGTGAGCATGCGCAGCAATGGGTTGCGGTGCTCACCGTGTCCGTCTGTGGACCATTCTGCGCCATAACGCGATACCCAGGGAGCCCTTTGGCGCCTGCGACCGCGCGACGCGTCGGCCACCGGACCTAGATGACACTGTGTAGTACTCTGACTACGCTTCGAACATCAGCTTTGACCTGGTGTATTTCGCTAGTAACGGCACCTGCGACCATTCCCCCCCGCCAGACGGGACTCGTGACGTGCTGGACAGACGCGGGCGTCAGGCAGGAGTTCGGCGTTTCCCCTGGTCATCTACCTTGATCCGGTGAGCGTCGATTACTCGTCCCCCGTGCCGCCGCACCGGCAGGTCGCGGAAATCATCCGTGGCCGGATCCGGTCCGGCGAGCTCAAGCCAGGGGACCGCGTGCCTGGGGTTGTCGCGCTCATGCAGGAGTTCGGGATAGCTCGCACCACCGCTGGCAAGGTGCTCGCCCTGCTGCGTGACGAGGGGCTCATCACCGTCGTTCCCGGCTGGGGCTCCTTCGTCAAGGAGTGATAGTCCCCGGAACTGGTTTCGGGGGATTACCAGGGCGCCCATCCCAGGACGGGTCAGTGCGGCGTACCTGGGCCCCGCCCGGGCCGGCGAGGCTTTGCGGGAGCAGGCGGGATGCCAGCGGAGCAGCGACACTGGCCGCGGCTGCCGCGCCGAGCCCGATCCCCCAGCCGACAGGGCCCAGCGGCCGGCAGCCGAAAAGCCGGCTGACGCCCGGTGTCTGGATCACCGTGGCCAGCGCGGCAGCCGATCCCAGGCTGGCAGCGGCCACCAGTGGGCTGCGCCAGCCGATCAGCAGGGTCTGGCCGAGCTGGGCACCGACGATCCCCACCAGGGCGATCGTGCCAGCGCGGTCCGCCGTTATACCGGTCATGCGCCCGCCGAGCCAGGCGCCCATCCCAGCGCCGGCAGTCAGCCCGCCGCGGAGCAGGATGTCGCGGGTCAGCGGCTGGCCCAGCGACACGTCCGGCCCCTCGCGGAGCAGGCTTTCCGGGGTGACCCTGCCCGGCTGGACGGCCAGCGCCATGGCCGGGAGCATGTCGGTCAGCAGGTTCACCAGCAGCAGCTGACGCGCGTTGAGCGGTGACCCGCGGCGCAGCAGCAGGCCGGTCCCGACGGTGAAGGCGATCTCGCCGAGGTTCCCGCCAACCAGCACGGCGATCGCGTCGCGGACCGATGCCCAGATCGCGCGCCCCTCGGCGATCGCGTCGATGATGGTCTCGATCCGGTCATCGGTGACGACGAGGTCGGCGGCCTCCTTGGCCGCGTTGGTGCCGCGCAGGCCGAGCGCGACGCCCACGTCCGCGAGCCGGATCGCCGGCGCGTCGTTGGCGCCGTCGCCGGTGACCGCGACGACGCGGCCGGCCCGCCGCAGCGCCGCGACGATGCGTACCTTGTGGTCGGGGCTGACCCGGGCGAACACCCCCACCTGTGCCACCAGCTCATCGAGATCGGGGTCGGCCAGCTGGTCCAGGTCGCGGCCGGTGACCACCCGGCGGCCGTTGAGCAGGTCGAGTTCGGCGGCGATGGCCTCGGCGGTGCTCGGGTGGTCCCCGGTGAGCATGACCACCTCCACCCCGGCGGCCCGCAGCCCGCGGACTGCCTGTGCCGCGGTGCCGCGCACCGGGTCGGTCAGCGCGAGCAGCCCGACCAGGCAGAGCCGGTCGATGCGGTCCTCGCGCAGATCGCGGCGGCCCGACGCCTCGCGCTCGGCGACCGCCAGGACCCGGTAACCACGCCTGGCGAGCGCGTCGGCCTCGGCGCTGACAGCCCGCCGGGCCCGCCCACCCAGCGGGACCGGACCGCCGCGCCGCCGGATGTGCGAACACCGCGGCAGAACTGTCTCCGGCGCGCCCTTGACGGCCAGCCGCTGGCAGCCAGGGGTGCGGCCAAGGACGGCGTGGTAGCCGCGGGCGGGCTCGAAGGGCAGTTCGCCCGCCAGCCGCCAGCCACCGGCGCCCAGCTCGGCATTCACCCCGGCGGCCGCACCGCCCTCGACGACAGCACGGTCGGTGGGGTGGGCGAACGATTCCCCGTCAAGATGCGCCGGGCTTGCCCGCAGCCCGGCCGCGAGCACAAGCCGGCCGTCTGCGTTGAGGTCGTCAAGCAGCTGCTCGGTCCCCACCGCCCAGACACGGTGCAGCCGGATGCGGCCTTGCGTCAGCGTGCCGGTCTTGTCGAAGCACAGGACGTCGACCCGGCCGAGCACCTCGATCGTGCCCGGGTTACGGACGAGCGCGTTCCGCCGCGAAAGCCGCCAGGCCGCGCTGAGCTGGGCAGCCGTCGCCACGAGCGGCAGCCCCTCCGGGACAGCAGCCACTGCCAGGCTCACCCCGGTGCCGAGAGTGTCGCGCAACGGGCGTCCCCGCAGCAGCCCGGCACCCACCACCGCGGCGCCGGATCCGAGCGCGACCGGGATCGTGATCTCGGTGAGCTGCCGCAATCTGGCCTGCACACCAGCGGGCCGCAGGCCTTCCTGAGCCGTCTGCGCGCTCCGGCCGAGTTCGGTTCCCGGGCCGGTGGCCACCACCACCGCTGTGCCGGATCCGGCCGCCACGGCGGTGCCGGCGTAGAGCATGCTCCTGCGGTCGGCGACATTCGCGGCGCCGGTCGCGCCGGCTGCCTTGACGACCAGCTGCGACTCCCCGGTCAGGCTCGCCTCGTCGACCTCCAGGCCTCGCTCTTCCAGGATCCGGCAGTCCGCGGGCACCGCGTCCCCCGCCTGCACGGTGATCACGTCCCCGGGCACCAGCTGGTCGGCGTTGGTCAGCGCCTCGCGGCCGTCCCGGCGCAGCCGGACCCGCACCGCTGACTCGTCCACGAGACGGCGCAGCGCACGGTCGGCCCCTACCCGCTGAATGCCGCCGATCAGCGCGTCGGCCACCATGACCGAACTGATGAGGGCCGCGTCGGTTATCGACCCGCTGACGGCCGAGATCCAGGCCCCGCTGGCCAGGGCAGGGGTGAGCGGGTTCGCCAGTTCCTCCAGCGAAGCCCGGACGACGCCGGGTTCGGCGTGCTCAGGACTGGCTGGCTGCCGGGCGCGGCGGCGGTCCGCGTCCTCCTGCCCGAGCCCGTGCACGGTGCTCGACAGCTTCTCGAGGACCGCGTCGGTGGTCAGCGCATGCCAGCCGGTGGTGTCGGCTGGTATCGGTGGCGGCCGGCGCTCCAGCGTCTGCGCAGCCAGGACCCCGCCGCCCAGCGCCGCGATCGCGGCGCCGTTGACGGCCAGCAGCGAGCGTGTGGTTGCCCCGGCTCGCGGGCCCGCCAGCGCCAGCAGGGCGCCAGCGCCGGAACCGTACATCGCCAGCATGGTGGAACGCCGGCTTGCCGCCCGGGCGGACGGGACCGCCGCCAGGATCCGGCAGGCGTCAGCCAGGCCCTGGCCCAGGATCAGGTGAGCACCCCAGGGCGGTCGCGGCCCGGCCGGCACGCCGATCCCGACGTCGGCGGCGGCCAGTGCCTCGTGCTGGCTGGATGAGACAAGGGCGACGCCGTTGCCTTCGGCCTGCAGCGCGCGCACGGATGCGGCCAGGTGGCTGCCTCCGGCGACTACCCGGTCAGCCCCGATACGCTCACCCGCACCGCTGCTGCGCCCGGCCACGATCACCGGGCCGATGGGCCGGGCAGCGGCGGCGAGCGCCGCGGCGAGCGGGTCCAGTTCTGGTTCCGTGGCGACCAGGCCGACAAGGACGCCCTTGTGCCGCAACGCCAGCAGCTGGCTGCCGGGCGCGCGGAGATCACGGGCGGCGTTGCGTGCCGGGCCGCTGAGCCCGTGCGGCACCGGTCCCAGCACCCATCCGCGGCGCCGGACGGTAGCGGCTGGGCTGGCCGGGTCCAGCAGCGCCCGTGCGACCAGCTCTGCCTGCTCGGCCTTATGCCGATGATCCGGTGCCACCCACACCCGGCCGGGAACTGCCCGGCCGGTGGTCAGCACGGCCGCGTCGAGCACAGCCACGTCGATGCGGTCCAGCCGGCGCAGCGCCTGGGCGTCCATGGCCAGCACCCCGGACCGCGCGAGGTCGCGGCCGAGCCGCGCGGCAAGCGCCTCGCGGCCCAGCCGGGCGGCCTTGGGTGTGGCAGTGACCGCTGCCGCGACCATCATCCTGGGATCGCGGGTCAGCGCGCCCGCCGCCGCGGCACCGCCCAGCGCCGCCAGCGCCGCGCGGCCGGTATAGGACTCCACCGGCCCCGGGCGCAGGGGGACTGGCCGAAGCTCCCCACTGAGCGGCGGCGGCCTGTCCCCATCATCATGCAGGTGCAGCTCTGGCTCGCGGCGGTGCCAGACCTGGCTCCGCGCCCGCGTCTCGTCGAGCAGCAGGCTGCGCTGGGCGATGTCCACAACCAGCCCGAACGGTCCCTGGGCCAGCCCTTGTGCTATCGCATTGCCGACCGCCAGGCCCAGGTCGGCGACGGCGGGACCGAGCCTGCTCTCCAGCGGGCGGCGCAGCGCCGGTGTGGCATCAGCCAGCGACACCACCGAAGCGAGCCCGGCCACCAGCGGGTTCGCCCGGACTACCCGGCCAGCCAGCCCAAGCCCGAGACCCGCGATATCGGCCCCGATGGCATAAATCTGCCGCCGCAGCGACTCCGCATCGGCAGGATGCTCCGGACGGTCATGCGGAAACCGCTCGGCAGCGAGGTCATGCGCCTCCTCCAGCCCCTCGATGACCTCAACCAGGTCGTCGACGCCGATCTGGCTGTCGTCGAAGGCCACGATCACCCGGCCGAGAACCGCGTTCACCTCCGCCCAGTGCACGCCGCGCAGACGCGTCAGTTCGTCTTCCAGGCGGCGGGTGAAAGCCGCGTTCCCGGGCAGGTGCGCGCCTTTGACCTCGATGTGTGCGCGGCCGTGCCCTACCCAGCGGCGCCGCTGCCGCCGGCCCGCCTGCCGTGGCAAGCGGTCGGCCAGGACGGACAGCATCGCGCCCGGACCGGTGGTCATGTGCTTTCCCGCGCCGGGCAGCCCGTCAGTGCTGCGCCTGCCGGTCGCCGGTGGGGTGCTGCGCTGCCTTCGCGTAATGCTCGGCGACCCACGACCCGGCCCCGATCAGCGCAACGACCGGCCAGTCGACCACGCCGAACACGGCGGCCGCCGCCAGTCCGCTGTACCACATCAGGTGCCCCCTGTCGGGCATCTGCATGTGGAGCAGCGGGACCGTGGGCGCGTGTGCCGCACCATCCTGCTCGTGCCCTGCGGGCACATCACTCTTCTGCTTAGCTGCGTCTTCACGCACAGCGCTACCCGTAGCCATCGTTCTGCCCCCTTGTAAACACCGGCTGTGATTACAGCCTTACCCTAGGCCAAGGCCACGTATAGAGGCTTTCGCCCTGATTCGGGGTGGCGGCTTGGTAAGGGGGCCGCCGCCGAGGAGCCCGGGGATCAGACGTTGAACCGGAACTCGACGATGCGGCCTTCAAGCATCTCTAGCCCTCACCCGGCTCGGCGATCTCGATGATGTGCAGCGGCTCGCCGAGGGCCGTGGCATGTTCGCGCCATTTCGGCGCGTCCATGGTGAGGACCGGGCANNGCGGCGGTAATGGCCAGAACGGGGATGACGAGCGGCCGCCCCCGGCCGTCGAGAGTAATGACGAGGCGGGTCACCTCCGCATCCGCCCGGGCAACCGCGACGAGGACGCTCACGTCGAGCACGTACGGGGTCGGAGTAGCCCCGCTGTCCTCGGTCACCGCTCAGGTAGTGCGGCGGCCTGGGCGTCTATGTGCGCAAGCATCCGGTCCACCCTGGCTGGATCGGCCTGCGCGGCTGTCTCCCGAAGGCGGTCGAGAGCGTCACGCCCGGCCTTCTCGGAAAGGGCATCGTTGACCACGGCCGAAACGTCTGCGGCCTTCCCTGTTTCCACGAGCTGTTCGGCGTAAGCGGCGAGACGCGGATCCACGGCAACGGTCAGGCTTGTCTTCCTGTCGCCCATGACCGGATCATACGCCCGCGATGGCCGACCGACGGGACGACGTGCCGATAGGGAATCGCGCTGTCGGAAATGCTGCTTCGGCTTCCGTGGTCACCTCCGACCTCTAACGGGCTTAGATTGCGGAACGAAGGTACCCAGCCGTGCCACGCGACCCGCGGCGTCGCCCCGGTAGACGCCTAGTAGACGGGATCTGCCGCAAGATCCGAGTGGCGGATTGCGAGACCGGGCATGTACTTGCCCGTCACCTCGCCGACGACCCGGGCCACCCAGCCAGGCGCCTCGGGAGACACGTACACCGCCTCCACGAGGCGGTCCAGGTCCACGGCTTCGCGGAGAAAAAGAGGCGGCACATCGGGCTCAGTGCGAACGCCGTTGCCGCGCTCGTCCGTCTCAAGAACATCCGGGGTCCACAGCGTGAGCAGCCGGTACTCGTTCTCGTGAGCGAAGCTCGACCGCTTGTGCACGTACGGGAAGAACACGTTCCCCTCGGGGATGTACGTCTTCGAGTAGTCGACGTACTGCACCTTCGCCCCGGAGACCGCCTGCTCACGGTCCCGGTGAGCGACTCTTTCAGCCTTCCGGCGGTCGTCCGGATGGCTACGCCCTTGCCCTCCGCGTCGTAGACCTTCCACATCCCGGCAGACTCGCATTCACCCACGTACCAGCAGTTGAGGTACGTATGGGTCCGAGCAAACCGGTACAGATGGGTCATGCCGGGCGCCATGATGTCCCAGTGCTCCCCGTACGCCGTCGGGCGTCTCGCGATGTTCACCTCGCTGAAAGAGCCCTCCCACCGGTCCTCCATCTGGTCCGCACGGGTCAGGTGAAGCTCTGACGTCTGGAGCAGGCCGAGCCATTTGCACAGGTCGACGTACCGCCACAGGACGGTATCCGGGTCCTCGATGTCTTGCAGCTCGGAATGGGGTTCGTACGTCACCGCGGCTAGCTCTTGCTCGTTGACGTTGATCCGTGGCGGAACTCGACCACGTCGCCGTCGCGCATGACGTAGTCCTTGCCCTCGATGCGCGCCTTGCCCGCGGCGCGGGCGGCGGCCACCGAACCCGCGGCGACCAGGTCCTCGAACGACACCACCTCGGCCTTGATGAACCCGCGCTGGAAATCGGTGTGGATCACGCCTGCGGCCTCCGGTGCGGTGGCGCCGGCCGGGATCTCCCAGGCCCGGGTCTCCTTCGGCCCTGCGGTCAGGAACGTGCTCAGGCCGAGCGCGTGGAACCCGGCCCGGGCCAGCCGGGTCAGCCCGGGCTCGCCCATCCCGAGTCCGGCGGCCATCTCCGCCGCCTCGTCCTCGGGCAGCTCGGCAAGCTCGGCCTCGGTCTTCACGTCGAGGAAGATCGCCTCGGCCGGCGCGACCAGCCCGGCCAGCCGGTCCTGCAGTTCCTTGTCCTCCAGCCCGGCACCGTCCACGTTGAATACGTACAGGAACGGCTTGGCCGTCAGCAGGTGGAGTTCGCGCAGGTCAGCCAGGTCGATGCCGGTGCCGCTCGCGCCCGTGCACAGGGTTTTCCCGTCATCGAGCAGGCGCTGCGCGGCGGCGGCGGCCTCAGCGGTACGCAGGCGTTCGGCGTCTTTGGCGAATTTCGCTTCTTTGGCCAGCCTCGGCACGGCCTTTTCCAGGGTCTGGAGGTCGGCCAGGATCAGTTCCGTCGCGATGGTCTCGATGTCGCGCTCGGGCGACACGTCACCGTCCACGTGGCTCACATCCGGGTCAGCGAACACCCGCACCACCTGGCAGATCGCGTCGGTCTCCCGGATGTGGGCGAGGAACTGGTTGCCCAGGCCCTGGCCATGGGACGCGCCGCGGACCAGGCCCGCGATGTCCACGAACCGGGCGGTGGCGGGCACGACCCGGGCGGAGTCGTACAGCTTGGCGAGCACCGCCAGCCGCGGATCGGGGATGCCGACAATGCCCACGTTCGGATCGATGGTCGCGAACGGGTAGTTCGACGCCAGCGCGTTTGCCCTGGTCAGTGCATTGAACAGGGTGGACTTGCCGACGTTGGGCAGCCCGACGATGCCGATAGACAGACTCACGCCCGCGAGTCTACGGCCGCCCGGCGGCCTAGCTTCCCGCCCAGCCTCCGGGGTGTGCGCGGGGAGTGTCGTAGGGGACTGCGAGGATCGCCGCATGAGCGTGATCTCGCTGCTGGCTGTGCTTGTCGGTATCGCACTCGGGGCGGTGCTCGGCTTCCTCTACGCCCGCAGCCGGGAGGCGGGCACCGCCGCCGACCTGGCCGCCCAGGCCAGCGCGGCGGAGGAGCGCGCCCGCGCCGCGAACGAGCGGGCGGCCCTGGTCCAGCACCAGCTGGCCGAGCGTTTTGAGTCGCTGTCGGCGCAGGCGCTGGACGCCAGCACCCGGCGGTTCCTGCAGATGGCCGAAGGGCGGCTGGACGCGGCCAACGCCAAGGCCGCCGGGGAGCTGGAAACCCGCCGGGCCGCGGTGGAGAATCTGGTCGGCCCGCTGAAGGAGACGCTCGCACGGGTCGAGGCCCAGCTCAGGGATTCAGACGCGGCCCGGGAACGATCGCACGCGGCGCTGGCCGAGCAGGTGCACATCGCCCGCCAGAGCTCTGAACAGCTCAAGATCCAGACCCAGGCGCTGGTCACCGCGCTGCGGCGGCCAGAAGCACGCGGTCGCTGGGGCGAGATGCAGCTGCGCCGGGTGGTGGAACTGGCCGGGATGAGCGCCCGCTGCGACTTCGATGAGCAGGTTCAGGTAGCCACTGACGACGGGGCGTTCCGCCCGGACATGGTCGTGCGGCTGGCAGGCGGCAAGAACATCGTCGTCGATTCGAAGGTGTCGCTGGCGGCGTACCTGGAGGCCGCCGAAGCCCCCGATGAATCCATTCGCGCAACGAGACTCGGGGCGCATGCCCGTCACCTCCGCGAGCATGTTGACCGGCTGGCCACCAAGGCGTACTGGGCCGCCCTGAGCCCCGCACCGGAGTTCGTGGTGCTCTTCATCCCGGGCGAGGCCTTCCTGGCACCGGCGCTGGAGCACGATCCCGGCCTGCTGGAGTACGCGATGGCGCACAAGGTGCACATCGCCACCCCGACCACGCTGGTCACCATGCTGCGGACCGCCCACTACGCCTGGCAGCAGGCGGCCCTGTCGGAGAACGCCCGGGCGGTGTTCGACGCCGGCCGGGAACTCCATGACCGGCTCGCCGGGATGAGCCGCCACGTGGACCGGCTTGGCAAGGCGCTCACCAACGCGGTGGTCACCTACAACCAGGCGGTCGGCTCGCTGGAGAACAGGGTCCTGGTGAGCGCCCGGCGCCTGCGCCAGCTGGGTTTGGTCGACGCCGACCTGGCATCACCCGCCCTGGTCGAGGAGACCACCAGGGCGGTGTCAGCGCCAGAACTCATCGCCGAGATCGCCGGGCCGGGCCTGGGACCCCAGCCGGTGGATGAGACCACACCGGCCTTGCCGGGCACACCGCAGGAAGTGAGCGTGGGTAATGATCTGAACATCGGATAGCGGAAGAGAGGCCGGGTGGCGATGCCGGACCACGGTGGAGAACCCGCGGCTGCGACGGTGCCACATGGCCGTGCCGCGCTGAGGTTGCTGTCCACCGCGGGCAACCTGGAATACGACCGGGTGCTGTTCTTCAGCGACGCCATTTTCGCCATCGCCATCACCTTGCTGGCGGTGGACATCCGGGTGCCGGATCTCCCAGCCAGCCTGATCCACTCCAGTCAGCAGCTACGGAATGCTGAGCCCAGGATCTTCGGTTTCGTCCTCAGTTTCCTTGTGATCGGCCTGTTCTGGATCGGCCACCACAGCATCTTCCGGCACATCATCGCGCTCGACCGCCTGCTCATCCTGATCAACCTGCTCTTCCTGGGCACCATTGCGTTCCTGCCCTACCCGACCGCCCTGCTCGGCGCCACCGGCACCGGCCAGGCCCCGGCGACGATCTTCTACGCCGTGTGCGTGGCCACGGCCGGCCTCGCGGAGGCGGCCATCTGGCTCTGGGCGATACGGGCGGGTCTGGTCGCTGACGCTGTCCCGCCGGAACTGCGCCGCTATCTCGCCGCCCGGATGCTCCGCACCCCGGTGGTATTCGGGCTGTCGATCCCGGTCGCAGCCGTCGCGCCTGGGGTGGCGCCCTACATGTGGCTGGCGCTCATACCCATCGGCCTGGTGCTGCGCCACACCATGCTCAAAGAGGAGGTGCTCAGGGAAGAGGCCGACGAGCCGGAGACCTGAGCACCGGGCCGCCGGGCCGGCCGGCGAGCCTTGGCAGAATGAGACACCGGGGCCGCCAAGCCGGTCGCCGGCCCGCGGGAAGAAACTCCCGGCCTCATAGGCCCTCGCTGAGCGCTGTGGCGCGAGAGAATGCCTACGGGGGGGCCAGCCGGGGCGGCGCGAACGGCCAGGCCGGGGCGGCCGGTGAAAGGGGTGGACGACGGGTGTCGCAGCGCGCGGGGCAGCAAGGCCGCCGGATCCAGTTCACCGGGCGTGGGGCAACGGTCATCATGTTCGCCGTATTCATCGCGGGTCTGCTCGGTGCCACCTGGCTGGGGTGGCAGGTGCTGGCAGGCGGGGCATTCCTGGCCGGAAGCGTGGCCGCCGCCTGCTACACCAGGCAGCGGGACCTGCTGACGGTGGCGGTCACGCCGCCGCTGCTGTTCTGCATCGCGCTTGTCGGGGTGAAGACGCTGACAGCGACCGGCAACGCCGCCGTGGCCATCGCCGGCGGAACAGCTCTCACATTGGCCGGGGCTGCGCCGTGGCTGCTCGCGGGAACGGCGCTCAACCTGGTCATCGCGTGTATCCGTGGCCTGCCCCGATGCGTCGGTGAGCTTCGCCGGGACCTGCAGCCCGACCAGCGCCGGCCGGATCCGGGCCGGCGAGCCGCGACGGGTACCCGGCCGGGCGATGCAGCGAGCACCCTTGACAACACCCACCGCGGCTAGCGCTGACCTCGAAGTTCACCGTGCAGTGGGTCGTCCGCTGACGGCCTGATCCACCCACCGGCCAGGCCAGGCGACGACACTGCAGCCTGGCCGGTGGCATGCCCCCGACCATTGCTTCCCGGACTTACCGGCGGCGGGCGCCCGATGCCCTCAGTTCGTGTGGGAGCGCGAAGACCAAGCGCTCCTCAACGGCTTCGACCTCTTCGACGCTGTCAAAGCCGCTCCGTGCGAGCTGGTCGAGCACTCCGGAGACGAGGTCCTCGGGAACAGACGCGCCGCTGGTCACCCCGACCGTGCTCGCGTTCTCCAGCCAGCCCGGCTCGATCGAGCCCGCGTCATCCACCAGATAGGCGGCCGCAGCACCCGCGTCCAGGGCCACCTCGACAAGCCGCACCGAGTTGGACGAGTTCTGCGACCCCACCACGATGACCACGTCCGACTCGCTGGCGATCCGCTTCACCGCCGCCTGCCGGTTCTGGGTGGCGTAACAGATGTCGTCACTGGGCGGATCGACCAGTTGCGGGAACCGCTCCCGCAGCGCGGCGACGGTCTGGGTGGTCTCATCGACCGAGAGCGTGGTCTGCGAGAGCCAGGCAACCTTGGCGGGGTCCTTGACCTGGGCCTGTGCACTGTTCTCGGGCCCGTCCACCAGGTGGATGTGAGAGGGTGCCTCGCCGGTCGTGCCGACGACTTCCTCATGGCCCTCATGGCCGATGAGCAGGATGTCATACCCCTGGGCGGCGAACCGCCGTGCCTCGTTGTGCACCTTGGTGACCAGCGGGCAGGTCGCATCGATGGTGTGCAGGTTGCGTACCTCGGCGTCGGCGCGGACCTGTGGCGCCACCCCATGCGCCGAGAACACGACTACTGCTCCCTCAGGCACATCCGCGGCCTCGTCCACGAATACGGCGCCGCACTCCTCCAGTGCCGCGACCACATGTTTGTTGTGCACGATCTGCTTGCGCACATAGACCGGAGCGCCGTAGCGCTCCAGCGCCATCTCGACGGTCTGCACGGCCCGGTCAACGCCGGCGCAGTAGCCCCGGGGCTTGGCGAGTAGTACCCGTCGGGTCGTCAAAACCATGGTTCTCATGGTACGGGAGCCATCTCTCCCCCGAACCGGGGCACAGCGGGACCCCTGTCAGACTGGACCTGCCTGGAAACAGCTATCATGCCGCCCGCTGCTGCGGGCGGCATGCCCCGAGAGCGAGAATGAAAGTAGCAGGCACCCGCGGCACCGGCCGCATGTACGCTCCGCGCCGGGGGAGACGAATGGCGCGACCGGGCGCCCAGATGAGCAAGCAGGAGATTACGATGCCCAACCCGCAGGTCACTGACCGCATCAAAGACGCCCCGGCGGTGGTGCTGCGCGCGATTTTCGCCGGGGTCGGCCAGCTGCTGATGGCCGCCGACAAGATCTGGGCCCAGGTGCAGGAGCAGCTTGGCGCTCAGCCGCCCAAGCAGGCAGGGCCCCAGGCCCCGAAGCCGCCCCAGGCCCCCAAGCCGCCCCAGCAGCCGCTGGGTGAGACGGGTAATGTCACGCTCCTGCGGCCGCAGCCCACGCCCACCGAGCAGGAGGAGCAGCCCCCGGCAGCGCCTCCCAGTCCCGCGGTGACGCGGCCGACCGCCGCCATCCGCAGGCCAGCACCCGTCGCCGAAGCTCCGGCACCGCCGGCCCCCAAGCCGGTCCCGGTCAGCGAGGAGCCGCCGACCGCCGCCGCGCCCAAGCCCGCCGCCGCCCCGAAGCCCACCGCTGCCGCGCCCAAACCCGCCGCCGCACCGGCTGCCGCTACCCCGCTTATCCCGCCTATCCCGGGCTATGACGACCTCTCGATCGCCTCGCTGCGTGCCCGGCTGCGGGTTCTGGACGCGGACGCGGTACACGGCCTGCTGGAGTATGAGAAGGCACATGAGCACCGGGACGACGTGATCACGATGTTCGAGCGCCGCCTGGCCAAGATCGAGGAGAAGGCGGGCTGACAACCCGCCTTCCCTGCCTGTCCCTCTCCCCCACCACTGACTGCTGCCATGCCTCTTGAGACCACCGCCGAATCACCCGTTCCGGTACGTACCGTGCTGCGCCTGGCCGGTGATTGGGTCGGCCGGCTGGGCAGGGTCTGGGTCGAGGGCCAGATCGCCGAGCTGGCCAAGCGTGGCAGCACTGCGTTCCTGACCCTGCGCGACCCAGTTGCGGCGGTCTCGGTGAGAGTGATCTGCGCCCGGACCGTGCTCGAGGCGGCCGATCCGCCACCCGCCGAGGGGGCCAGGGTGGTGGTGTGGGCCAAGCCTGATCTCAACACCGCCCGCGGCTCGTTCTCCCTGGCCGCGATCGAGATCCGGGCCGTGGGTATCGGCGAACTCCTCGCCCGGCTGGACCGGCTCCGCCGCTCGCTCGCGGCCGAGGGCCTGTTCGCGGCCGAGCGCAAACGCCCGCTGCCGTTCCTGCCGACCACGATCGGCCTTATCTGCGGGCGCGATTCCGCTGCTCAGCGTGATGTGCAGCGGAACGCGGTGCGCAGGTGGCCAGCGGTCCGCTTCCAGGTGGAGCAGGTCGCCGTCCAGGGTCCCTATGCCGTAGCCGAGGTCACCGAGTCGCTGCGCCGCCTCGACGCCGACCCGGCCGTCCAGGTGATCATCATCGCCCGGGGTGGCGGTTCGATCGAGGACCTGCTGCCCTTCTCTGACGAGGGGCTGGTCCGTGCGGTTGCGGCGTGCCAGACCCCGGTGGTGAGCGCGATCGGCCATGAGCAGGACGTTCCGCTGCTTGATCTGGTCGCCGACGTGCGGGCCTCCACACCTACCGACGCCGCGCGACGGGTCGTGCCCGACGTCGCCGAGCAACTTGCGCTCGTCGCCCAGTTGCGTACCCGTGCCCGCCGTGCCCTGTCGGGCCGGCTGGACCGCGAATGGTCCTGGCTGGCTGACATGCGATCCAGGCCCGTGCTGGCGGATCCGGTGCGGGAGGTCGACCGGCAGCAGGAACTGCTCACCTCGCTGACGCAGCGTGCCCGGCGGGGCTTCGCGGCCGGGCTTGACCGGGCAGCCGACGACGTAGGACATGTCCGGGCCCGGCTGCTCGCGCTCTCCCCGGCGGCAACTCTGCGCCGCGGCTACGCCATCGTGCAACGTCAGGACGGGCGCGTGGTCCGGCGCGCCGCCGACGTCGTCACCGGGGAAAGCCTTATGGTCAGGTTCGCGGATGACCAGCTCACAGTAACGGCTGAAAGGGCCTCTAACCCTACCCAGGACGCGTAACGTTATCTACCCTCCTTTTACCCGTCACGGCGTTTCTTCCCTTACCAGCGCGGCGAAGACGAGAGAGTTGACTCATCATGGGGGGTGACGAGCGGTTTGACGGCGGAGCAGGTAGCAACGACGCGGAGTGAGGCCGGGCAGGCGAAGCACCGCGCACCTGGCCTGGACGGCGTGCGCGCCCTTGCGGTGCTCGCGGTCATGGCCTTCCACGAGGGCATGCGGGGAGCTCCGGGCGGCTTCCTCGGCGTTGACATCTTCTTCGTGCTCAGCGGATACCTGATCACCGATCTTCTGGTCGCGCAGCAGGTGCGGCTTGGGCGGCTGGACTTGCGCGGCTTCTGGACGCGCCGGGCGCGCCGGCTCCTGCCTGCCCTGGCGGTCGTCCTGGTGGTGGTGACCGCCGCGGTGGCCGTGCTCGAACCCGGTCAGCTGGCTGGGCTGAGGCCCGCGCTCGGCGCGGCCATCACCTACTCCAGCAACTGGTACCAGGCCCTGCACCACGTATCCTACTTCGCGAGCTTCGGTCCGCCGCCGCCGTTGCAGCATCTGTGGTCACT
>DPMS01000380.1 GCA_003541285.1 Actinomycetota bacterium | reverse complement strand
GGTAGAGGAAATTGAGGTCGACCACCAGGGTGCGGACGGTGCCGCCGAGGTCGGCGCCCTTGGCCCCGTCGAGCAGGTAACGTCCACCGCCGTAGCTGGTCTGGCCGGCCGTGCCGTCCCTGAGAGGGAGGAACAGGCCGCCGGCGTACTGCCGCAGCCACCAGACGTCGATCACCGCGGCAACGGGTGGGGGAAGTTCGACCCGGCCCACGCGGCGCATCGCCGTGGGCCCGTCGCTGCCGGCGGGCAGGGACAGTTCCATGGGTTCGGCATCGCGCAGCAGTGGCAGGGTGAAGCGCAGTTGCCGGTCGTAGGGCCAGTAGGCAAGGCCGCTGGTGCGCAGCCTGTCACCGGGCGGCAGCGGGCTTTGCGGATGGGACCGGAAGAGTCCGTCACGGCCTGCCCGCCAGAGCGCGTGCCCGCGCTCGGGACGGTCCTCGGCACGCACGGCTGCGTAGAGGTCGCTCACCCGCCGCCGCCAGTCCGCGAGTTCAAGACCGGTCATGCCCGCAGGTTACCCCGGTTCCTGATCATTGCTGTGCCTGCTCGGGGACCGCGTAGCCAGGGATGGACGGCCAGCGGATCGACAGCACCACCGACTCCTCTACCGCCTCCCAGGAGTGGCCCGTGCCGTGGAAGACCACACGGTCGCCGGGCGGATGAACACCCCACTTGATCTCGACATCGTCGCTGTGCCGGACATCGTCGGCAGGCTTGAAGTGGCCGGGCAGCCAGCCACTGTCAACATGGGCATCCACGGCCGCATTACCCACATGGATCCTGTCCTTCATGAGCCGCGACGCTGGCAGGGCCGGCCCGCACATCCCATTTCCCTCCAAACGCCCCGCCATACCTGAGCCCAGCCGGGACCGGGTCAGACCGGCGGCCATTTCCTGAATGTGATCGGGGCCATCGGCCCGGCATTGGCTGGCGGTGCGCGCCCGGGCTATCGCGCGCTGGATCTGGCGGTTACGCTGCCACCACCNNACGCACTTCGGCCTGGCCAGCACCGGGCTGGTGGTCTGGGCCAGCTACCTTGCCACCGGCTGGGCTGCCCTGGCCTGGTCATCGGTCGTGCTGCTGATGCCGGCCATCGGGCTCGGCCTGTCCGCGGTGACCGTGTGGACTCCCTATCCCTCCCCTGGGAGTCCCGGCCCGGCCAGCGGCATGCTCAGGCCGCCCGCAGAGGACGTGCTTGCCAGCAAGATCACCGACGCGGTGCTGGCCCGCGCTCTCACCGACGAGGTGCTGGCCAGCAAGCTGGTCGATGAGGTGCTCGCCGGCGTGGCAGCCGGTCCGGCCCGGTCCGCCCGCAGGCCCAGGGGGCACATGGCGGCCCTCATTCCAGCCGGTCATGGGCTCGCTGCCCTGGCCACCTTCCTGCTCGTCGTGCTCACCGCGGTGGGCACCTGACGGCACGGGACCATGGTGGGGCAGCCGGGGCTGGCCGGGTGGGCAGCCGGGAAAGCGGCGGCGGTGCCGTCTTCCCGGCTACCCGCGCAGGTCAGCTGACCTCGTTGAGTCTGCCGGTGGCGACGTCGAAGACGAAGCCGCGGACGGCGTCCAGGTGGGGAATGAACGGGCTGGCCTGGATCCTGGCGATGGACTGGCGGACATCCTCGTCGAGGTCGGTGAACGACTCCGCGGACCAGGTGGGCTTGATCCCGGTGTCGTCCTGGATGGAACGCTTGAAGGCGTCGTCGGTGAAGGTCAGCATCCCGCAGTCGGTGTGGTGGATGAGCACGATCTCCCGGGTCCCGAGCAGCCGCTGGCTGATGGCCAGGGACCGGATCTCGTCATCGGTAATGACGCCGCCCGCGTTGCGGATCACATGGGCCGCGCCCTCGCTGAGCCCGAGCATGCCATAGACGTTCAGCCTGGCGTCCATGCAGGCAACGATGGCGATGCCGCGGGAGGGAGGCATCGGCAGCGGGCCGGTGAAGGCCTCCGCGTAGCGGGCGTTGTTCGCCAGGTACTCATCGGTGACGCTCATGTGACTCCTTCGTCCGTCGTGATGCGGGGGAATCGCGGGGGTGGCCGGCCTGGCCGGCGAATGCCCGGCTATCGTCATCCCCGCCCAGACGACCGGCAATACAGGTATCCGCCGCCGGAGTGAGTCCGGGCAGTCCCTGGACGGCTGTCCCGTCCCGGGGCTGGGCGGACGCAAACTGGCTGGCGCGGCGGCCCCGCGCTGAGGCAATCTGCCCACTGTGATCGAGTTGCGCAGGCTCACCGTCGGCGACTGGCCGCTGTGGCGGGAACTGAGGCTCGCCGCGCTGGCGGAGGCTCCCTACGCGTTCAGCTCCCGGCTGGCGGACTGGCAGGGCGAGGGCGATACCGAACAGCGGTGGCGCGCCCGGCTGGAGATCCCCGGCGCCGTCAACTTCGTCGCGGTACTGGACGGCAGGCAGGCCGGCATGGCCAGCGGGGTGCCGGCCGGCGACCGCTCGGCCGAGCTGATCTCGATGTGGGTGAGCCCGGCAGCGCGGGGCCGTGGTGTTGGGGACCAGCTGGTGGCGGCGGTGGAACAGTGGGCACGGCAGGTGGGCGCCAGCGTGCTGCGGCTGGCGGTGGCACCGGGCAACCAGAACGCTGCGGCCCTCTACCTTCGCAACGGCTTCCGGTACACCGGGGAACGGGGGGACCTGATGCCAGACGGGGTGCGGGCCGAGCACGTCATGGCCAAGCGGCTTGCCGCCACAGCTGGCTGATCAGTGCCGCTGCCCGGCTGCTGGCGCCGGTGACCGGGCCGGGAGTGATCCGGTCCTGGGCGCGGTGACGTATTCCCGGTGCAGCCCGGTGGCGGCGGCGGAGGCGGCCAGCGCGGTACGGGCCGCGGTGAGCCTGCTGCCGGACGGCCAGCGCCGTGTCGTCGAACTCGCCTGCTTCGGGGGCCTGAGCTACCGGGAGGTCGCGCTCGCGGCCGGCGTCCCGGAAGGTACCGCCAAGTCGCGGCTCAGGCTTGCGCTGGCCGAGCCGGAATCCGCGCTCGGCCGGCAACTGCTGGAGTCGTGGTGACTGCCGGAGGGCAGGCACCGGTGATCCTGCCGGCCGGCCTGCGGGAGCGGGTCCTGGCGGCCTCTTTGCAGGCGCGGGCGGCGGGCAGTTCCTTCCCGGAGGTCGCCGCGATCTCGTCGGCGGAGGCGGACAGCCATGCCGCCGACGCCTTCTACGGGCTGCTGTGCGCGCTGGCTGGCCAGGCCTGGCGGGTAACGGTCCTGCGCGGCCTGGACACGCAGACTCTCGTCGGCCACCTGATCGGGTCGAAGACGACGTGCAGCGCTGCCTGTCCGGCGACCCGGACGTGGCCCACGCGAACCACATCGAATCCACCCAGCCTGCGGCGGACCGCCAGGCAGGCCGGCCTGCCGCGCAGACCCGCGGCGAATGGCGCCGCGCCGCGAACCGCACTGTCGCCCTGGGTCCAAGCGATGAGTGTGCTGTCATCGGGAAGTTCCAGGGCGACACCGCCACGTTCCGCCAGTCTCTGGCGGAACGGGCCGGTGAATTCACCAAGTATGGGGACATGGCCCAGGCGGCAGGCGGGACTCACCATCGGTTCGGGGCCGGTGACGGCTTCGTCGTCGTTGACGAGCGGGAGAGCGCCGAGCAGTTCCAGCAGTTCCTCTCCAGCCCCGGCCTCCAGGCCTTCATCGGCTCGACCGGCGCTGAGCCGGCCCCACCGGAGATGACGGTCTGCGAGGCGGTCGCCTCTCCCGATCAGTACTGAGTTCTGCCCGCTGACGTCGTCCTGCCGCCGGCATGCGGTTGCCGGCGGCAGGACGGCTGGGTGGTTCGCCCACTCCCGCGCGGCTCCGTACGGGGGGCCGGAGCGGCGCGGGAGACAGGTGGTCAGATTCCGGACCGCCTGACCCTTGAGACCCGTCTCGCGGTAGGCCCCTGCGGATCAGCTACCACGCTGACCAGGCCCTGTCCGACCCCCGCTGGGCCACTGAACCGGGGCGCGGGCCGCACATACCTGGACTTTTTTTCACCGGCTTGCATTTTGTCATAGAAGATGCAGATCACCTTGCATCTGAAAATGCCGCGGCTCCTGAGCGTCGCCGTCTTTCCGCCGTCCCTGATCCAAGACGGGCGTAAACGCCAGGTCCGGACGATCCCAAGCGCAAGCGCACTCGCCTGGAATGCCCGGTACCGCGGCATTATTGGTGGTTGCGCCGCGAGGGACCTGAGTGGGTAACGGGTTCCCGCGGCCATTCTTCGTGCCAAGGATGGTCAAATTCACAACTTTGCTGGATACTCAATGATGTACCTGGGTGTCTATAGATACCCAGGCCGATTGGACGGCACCGCCGCAAACCGGCCACGGCTCCAGGGCNNACTGTGCGCCGGCGCGGCCGGCGACCTCGCCCGCCGGCCCGCTGGCGGGGAGCCGATGCTTGTTCTGCGCCGGCGCGCCGACGTTGAACGGTCCCTGACCGACAGCCTTCATTTCGCTATGGCAGGCGTCACCGGATCCGGGGCACTGCGCGGGTCCCCGCTGACTGGCGCGGAAATGCAGTCACCGGATGGGGGGCTGCTGAATATGAACCTGCCAGGACTGCGGGAGTACCGGCGCCGGATCGCGGCCCTGTTCACTCCCCGCGCCGCCGAACTGACCCGGCCGGCCATTCAGGAACTCGCCACTGGTCTGGTTGCCTCCCTGCGCGCAAAGCGCACAGCCGATGTCCTGACGGCGTTCGCGGAGCCGTTCACCGCGGCTGCCGTTTGCGGAGCTATGGGAATCCCGCGGGGAGACTGGGATCAGGTTCTTGAATACTCCCGGGTCGCGTTCGCCGTGGTGCCCAGCGCGGTGGCGGTAAGCCAGGTGGCCGCGGCGTGGGACGACCTGTACAGCTACTATGAGCCGGTCGTCGCCGAGAAAAGGGAATGGCCCGACGGGACATTAACCTCGCGGATGGTGAGAGCGCTCGGTGGCTTCACGGCCAGGCAGGCCACGCACGTCACCGGCACCATGAGCAACGGTTTCGGGGCTGTGCTTCCTGTCCTGGCCGTCGCGCTCACCGAAGTGGCCCAGCAGCCACAGATCATCGCCGAGTGCCTGCGNNCATCGCGTTCGGGGCCGGCCCTCATTTCTGCCCCGGTGCCGCCCTGACGCGAGTGTGGCTGACGAGCGCGCTGGCGGCCTTCTTCGGGGCCTTTCCCGCCGCCCGGCTGGCCGGCAGCCTGGAGTGGCAGCCGGGAACGCTGTCGGTCCCCCGGGAAATAGTGCTGGCGCTGAGCTGACAGCCCTGCCGCACGGGCGCCGGGGCCGGCCGGTCCGGCCAGCAGGCCTCACACCGCAGGTGAGAATAAGTGCCTCATCCGCCGCCGGCCGTCTGGGCTGCGTAACCGGCGATGGCGGCCCTGATGACCGCGACCATCGCGGCGCGGTCCCGGGGGAACGGATGCTTCCCGTCCGCATCAGCGAACGTCGTGTCGTACAGCAAGTGATGACCGGCCTCGGTCCAGCCGGGGCTGATCAGGAAGACCGCGCCAAAGTACTCGCGGCAATTGATCCCGAACCCC
>DPMS01000891.1 GCA_003541285.1 Actinomycetota bacterium | reverse complement strand
TCACGGGCGGCTCGCAGGGAATCGGCGCCGGCCTCGTCGACGCGTACCGGCAGCGAGGCTGGGCGGTCGTGGCGAATTCTCTCAGCATCAAGCCGTCGAAAAACCCGGACATTCTCACGGTCCAGGGCGACGTCTCCGAGCAGGCCACCGCTGACCGGATCATGAGCCAGGCGCTTGATCGCTTCGGCCGCGTCGACACCCTGGTCAACAACGCAGGCGTCTTCGTCTCCAAGGCATTCACCGACTACACCGCCGAGGATTACGCGCTGGTCACCGGCGTCAACCTCGCCGGATTCTTCTGGCTGACCCAGCGCGCCATCGGCCAGATGCTGAAGCAGCACGGCGGCCATGTCGTCAACATGAGTGCCAGCATCGCGGCCCATGCGGACTCCGTGGAGCCGATCGCGCTGACCGCGCTGACGAAGGGCGGCCTCGCCGCGGTCACTAAATCGCTGGCCGTCGAGTACGCTTCCCGCGGCATTCGCGTCAATGCCGTCGCGCCTGGCATCATCCAGACCCCGGTGCATCCGGCCGAGTCCTACACGCCCGAGGCGCTCGCGGGGAAATGGCCCCCGCTCGGGCGCGTGGGTCAGGTCAGTGACATCGTGGACGGCATTCTGTACCTGGAGTCAGCGTCGTACATAACCGGAGAGGTCCTGCACATCGACGGCGGCCGGACCGCGTAATCGCCGCTCGAGTGCAGTGAACTGAGTGAGCTGCGGCGCGCTGGAGCGGTGACCTGGTGTTATGCACCGCAGCGGTTAGCGTACCCGGGTTCGCAGAAATTTCCCGATCTGCGCAGGTCGTGGTTCCCTCCGCTGGATGTTCATCGGGACAGGCTCGCGGTCTGAGCGGCCGTCGGCCGGGCTGGCGGCGGCGTGTCCGCTATCCGCATGCGGAGCGCCATCAGCGCCGCGTTGTAGATCCCGGAGAAGCTGGGGAAGGGCCGGATCGTGTCGCTCAGCACCTCGATCGGAACGTGCGCGCGGATGGCAAGCGTCGCCTGCTGCAGCCACTCGCCGGCTTCAGGCCCGAGGGCGTAAGCGCCAGCGAGTCGCTGGCCGTCGCTGAGCAGCGTCAGGAAGCCGGTGGATTTGGCGTAGGCGTGCGTATAGGTGGCCGTCTTCGGCTCTTCTGACAGCGGCGCGGTGGCCGTGTACTTCGCTTCGACCGCGCCCACCGCCGCTGCCTGCGGATCGGTGTAGGTGACACGGGGAACGGCTTCATAGTTCGCCGGGCGCGCGTCGCCGGCGATGTTCGCCGCGACGATGTCGCCCTCATACTCGCCGACATGGGTGAGCGGCCAGATACCGTTGACGTCCCCGATGGCCCAGAGCCGCTCGCCCGCGCGCAGATGCTCGTCAACCGGGATGCCGCGGTGGGGGTCGGCCGTTACGCCGACGGTATCCAGGCCGATCCCGGCAACGCGCGGGCGCCGGCCGGTTGCGACGAGCAGTCGGTCGCCCCGTAGCTCAGGACCGTCATCGAAACCCAGGACATACTCGTCACCTTCCCGCCGCGCCGCGGTGGCGCGCTTCCCGAGTATCAGCTCGATCCCGTCCCGGCGCAGGGCCTCTCCGAGCGCCTGGCCCAGCGGCGCGGCCTCGCGCGCCAGCACCCGCTCGGCACCCTCAATGATCACCGCCTCGCCGCCCAGGCGCCGCACGACCTGCGCAAGCTCAACGCCGGCCGGCCCGCCGCCCAGTACGAGCAGGCGTCGCGGAACAGCCTTCATGCTGGTCGCCTCGCGAGTGCCCCAGACGCCCTCAAGCTCACGCAATCCGGGTACCGGCGGCACGATCGGTTCTGCGCCCGTCGCCACGACAACGTGCCCCGCTGTGTGGCGGACGCCGTCGACTTCCACCACGCCAGTGCCAGCCAGTTTGCCCGCGCCCCGCAGCAGGTCAATGCCACGGCTCTCCAGCCAGTGCTGCTGGCCGGCGTCGGAATAGTCCGACACCATGAAGTCCCGCCAGGCCAGCGCAGCCTGGACGTCAACCTGAGCGCTGGCGGCGGCCTCGCGCGCGCCGTGCACCGCCTCGCCCGGGCGCAGCAGCGACTTTGACGGAATGCAGGCCCAGTAGGAGCATTCACCGCCGACGAGTTCGCGCTCGACCACGGCGACGCGCAGCCCGCGCGCAGCCAGCGCCGCGGCGCAGTGCTCGCCCGGTGCCCCGCCGCCCAGAACGATCACGTCGTACTCGCTCATGCTGGCAGCTCCGTCCCGGCCTGTTCGGCCACCATGTACGCGGCGTACCAGTCGGGCCAGTCAGGGTCTGCCACGCCGATGCACTTCTCGTGCTCGCCGTGCGCGTCCGACGCCCGCCGCATCGCGCTCGCCAGCCCCGCCGCTGATGCGGATGCCGTCTCCGCGGCGCCGACCCGGCCGGGCAGCCAAGGGAAAATCGGCGTCGAGCCGCCACCCGAGCTTTCCGTGGAACTCCTTCGCGCGGTCAACATCCGACACCGGGATGACGGCCACCTCAAACCTCATGTCCATGATGGCGGCTCTCCCCGTTTGTTGGCCCATGTCGATGCTTCCGGCTCCTGCGCTACCGGACTGGTCCTTCGCGGTCATACCCGAGAACCCGGCACGGCACCGCCTTAGCGTGGCCAGGCCTGCCGCGGTGGGCGTAGCGCGGGCCAAAAGGGTTTGGGATGGGCCGTCCCGGGCTTGAGTATCGGAGGCCGCAGATGGCACTGCTCGTCGACTGGCCACTGGCTGCAGTAGGTGCGGAACACCACCGACAAGTCGCTGGGAGATTCGGTGACGACCGCACTGGCCAAGCCAATTCCCGCCCGTGGTGATCGAGGTGCACCAGCAGTTCCACCACGGCCCGCCCGCCGGCGCAGGTCGAGGCCACTGTCTCGGTTCGGGCATGCGGGCCGGCCAGCCAGGACGGGTTGCGGCTAACGAACCGCCGTAACTGCAGGTGGCCGCGGATCTCCCGGGCGCGGGGATCGTAGATCACCAACTCACCCGGCCATTCGTTCTCCAGAAGGTGAGTGTCACCCCTGTTCAGCGCGGCGAGGTACTGGCCCACGGGATCAGCATGACCTGCGGCGCGCGTCTGCCTGCGCGCCAGCTCCACGGCGCTAAGCCTGGCCCTACTACCTGCACCGTGTCGCCATGCTCGACCAGCGCGCCGCGGCACGCGAACATAGCCCGGCCCGATCGACCCCATACGCGGCGGGAGCCGGCCAGCGGCAGCGGCGCTCAAGCGCACCCGGTGCGCTGCTGGGCTTGGGTGATGGCCCAGGCGGCGTTGACCAGGCCTATGTGACTGAACGCCTGCGGGAAGTTGCCGATCATCTCGCCGGTGCGGGGGTCGACCTCCTCGGCGAGCAGGCCGG
>DPMS01000640.1 GCA_003541285.1 Actinomycetota bacterium | reverse complement strand
GCCGGGGATGCCGCGCGGCTGGCCGGCGTCCTGGACCGGGATTTCCTGGCGGAGGCCGGCTGGGACCCGGCGAGCCGGGTGCTGTCGATGCCGGCGGAGCATCCGCTGCTGGGCCGCCGGGTATGCCGGGCTGGAGGATGCGCCGCGACCGTGCACGGCAGCGCGGGCAGCTTGTGCTACCAGTGCTCGGCCCGGCTGGCGCGGGCCGGCTGGAGCCGGGAGGAGATCTGCGCGGCGGCGGAGGTGCCGCCGCTGCCGGCCCGGCCGCCCGGGTGCCTGGTTCCCGGCTGCCAGCGGATGTCGCCGGGCGGGCGGCAGGGACAGCGGACCGGGCTGTGCCAGGCGCATTCCCGGCGGTTCCGCCGGGTCCCGGGCACGACGATAGAGGAATTCCTGGCCAATCCGCGGGTCCGGCCGCTGCCTCCGCTCGGGCCGTGCCGGGTAGCGGCGTGCAGCCGCCGCTCTGAAAGCGAGCATGGCTACTGCCCCACCCACTACGTCCGCTGGCGTTCCGCCGTCACCGCTGATCCATCCACTGACCAGGCGCAATGGGACCTGCTCTGCACGGCGGTCGCCGAGCCCGGGCGGGTCAGCCTGCGCGGCCTGGCACCGCTCGTGGTGGTGCAGGCCCTGGCCGGGATCCAGCACCGCATCCGGGAGCAGGGCGCGAAGATCACCGACGTGAACCTGCGGGCGGTCTGCGGCGGGCTGCGCCGCCAGCAGGCCGGGTCAGCCGTGACGGCCGATCCGGGCCAGATCATGGGCAAGCCGGCCCGGTCCCTGCTGCGCGCATTCGCCCGCCATGCCCGGCTGGCGCTGGCGGATCCCGCCCGTGAGCAACTCGCCGACACGTGGGACCTGGCCGTCTTCGGGCATCCCGGCCGGCTGTCGTTCACCGGCATCACCCAGCCCTGGCTGCGGGAGGCCGCCAAGGCCTGGGCCGCTGAGGACCTGCCCCGCCACCGCGGCGGCGGGGCCGCCAACGTCCGCGAGAAGATCAGCGCGGCCGCCCGGCTGTCAGAAAGCCTGCGCTGCCGCGATGACCGCGGCGAGGAGCCCGCAGCGCTCGGGCGGCCCGATATTGACGCGTTCCTGAACCGGCTCGGATACCTGGAGTCGGCCGGGACGATCAGCCGCTACCGCCGCAACGTCATCTGCCGCGGTGCCCGCTTCGTGCTGACCGGGATCCGCTCCCTCGGGCTGACCCGCCCCGGGCAGCCGGCCGCCGGGCTGCCCGGCGACTTCACCGTCGGGCTCGGCGACATCCCCGCCGACCCCGTGCGCGGCGAGCCGGGACGCGACCTGCCGGCCGAGATCATGAACCAGCTGTGCGCCGGGCTGGACACCCTGGAGCCGGCCGAGGTCAGGACCGCCATCCAGATCGCGATCGACACCGGGCGGCGTCCCGAGGACATCCTCGGCCTGCCGCTGGACTGCCTGCACCGGGACCGGGACGGCGCTCCGGTGCTCGTCTACGACAACGTCAAGGCGGACCGGACCGGCCCGGCCGGCGGCTGCCCGTCGGCGAGGCCACCGCCGCCGTGATCACCGCCCAGCAGGGCCGCGTCCGCGCCCGCTACCCCGGCGCGCCTGCCGGGACGCTGAAACTGCTGCCCGCCCCGCGGGCGAACCCGCACGGCCGCAAGGCCATCACCATCTCGATGCTGGAAGACCGGCACCGGGACTGGGTGACAAGCCTGGGGCCGCTGCGCACCCGCGACAGCACCGAGATCGCCCGCGGCCGCCTGATCCCGTACGCCTACCGGCACACCTACGCCCAAAGGCACGCCGACGCCGGGGTCCCCGTCGACGTCCTCGCCGAGCTCCTCGATCACCGGAACCTGAACGTCACACGCGCCAGAGACGCTCGCCTCCCCGACCCTGCGCGCCGCCTACGACGAGGCCATGGGCAAGATGCGCCGCCAGTTCGCGCTCACCCCCGCCGGGCGCCCGATCGTGCCAGATAAGGTCGCCTGGCTCGGCACGGAGATGCCCAAGACCCGCCTCGCGCACGGCTACTGCTCTCGCGACCCAGTCGCCGGGGCCTGTCCATACGCGAACATCTGCGAGAACTGCGACAACTTCGTCCCCGCAGACGCCGGAGTGCTGCGAGCGCAGCTCAGCGACATCAACACCCTCCGCGACGACGCCACCCGGCGCGGCTGGGACAGCGAGGCCGCACGGCACGCCAGGACCGCCGCAACGATCGCCGGCCACCTCCGACACATCACGGCCGAACCGGACAATCAATGATTATCCCGTGCTAATCGCCAAGGCCGGTTAATACGCATCAAGGTCTCCGGCTGCATGCGATCCATGGCCGGGGCCGAGGTGTTCTGCGCCATCCGCTCCTACCTGTCCACCGCCGCCAAACACGGCACCGGCAAACTCGACGCGCTCACCCTGGCCGCCAGCGGAACGCCATGGATGCCCGAAGTCGCCTGACGAACGCACATCGACCTATCTAGTTACCCTGCCGGGAGACAACGAATCCGCCGGCACATTGAATTCGACATAGCGACTGCCGGAGACGGCCTGCTGCATATATGCCGCAGGATCAGCTGGGGACGCAACGTTGGTAACACCACCTGCGCCTTCCTGCACTATGCCGGTTTCTGTCATATTTTGATGCTCCACGGCGGACATCTAGCGCCCGACACGAGTCAGACCTCCCGCCGCATCGGCAGCCGCGCCGCCTGCTTCTGGGGCAACTACTCTTCAGCGGGGACTATGTGCTCGAAGATCAACATGTCAATCTCTCGGGCGACTTGCCTGATCCTGGCCGCTTCCTCCCCGCTGTACAGGTGGCTGGATGAATCAACCCACGAGAAGAGGCCCACGAGGAGATTGACAGCGCTCTTTGGCAGCATGGACTCCTTTTGCCATGCTGCTCCGAATTCTATCAGTGCATCTCGAAGATTCGAATAGGCTCTCTCGTCCATACCGGGTCCTACTCGCAGAGTTCCGATTAGTTCATCCGCCGAAACACGGAGCTTCAGCTCGGATGCTCTCTGAGCTTCGGTCATGGCAACGGTATTTCCGTGATTGCGGTTGGCGGAACCCATCCTTCCAGCACAAGCTCGTCGGACTTCATCGCATAACCCCGACCCTTCCAATCGAGCAGATTGTACTGCCGCGCCTCGTAAGTTGAGAGATCGGTAATTTCGCCCTCTGCCTGTGAAAGATCAACTGACACCAATCGACTTCCTGTCTTCCTGGCCCAGAATTCAGCGATAGCCCGAGTGTTATTCACGCGGGGGTGCCAGGTTTGTGGCAAATTTCCGGTTAGCGGCGCGCCTACGTGAAAGGCGGCCTGCTTCTCGAAAGGATTGGGTTACCACACTCAGTCCCACAGAAACAGGCCGCGCATGTA
>DPMS01000429.1 GCA_003541285.1 Actinomycetota bacterium | reverse complement strand
GGCTAAGGGACGGCCTTTGCCTGTTATGTCTGTCTCGCCGGATATATCGTCTTGGTGGTTTCCGCCAGATAGGCAACGGGAAACCCGTATTGACAGCAGCCGGACGGAAAAGACAGCTTATGCCCGATTTGGCCGGTCTCGCCGGTGCATCGCCTGGCTTCCCGGCAGACCGGGTGGGCGAACTCCTGGGCAGGCATACGTTCTTGCCTCAGCCTATCCGGCAACGAGGAGCACTTTCCCGACGTGCTGGTGCCGTTCGAGGAAGCGATGCGCCGCGGCGGCGTCGCTGATGGGGAAGGTGGCGGCGATGGGCACCTTGACGGACCCGTGCCGGATGAGTTCTAGCGACGCCGTGAGCTCGTCGGGCGGCGCCACCCGGAAGCCAACGATCCGCCAGCCGTTGCGGAACAGGGGAATCAGGTCAAGCGGAACCACCTCGCCAGCATGCGCGCCACAGGTGACGAGGGTGCCTTCCTCGCGCAGCACGGACAGGTGTGCCCCGAAGAGCCTGCCCCCCACGGTGTCGAGGACCGCGTCGAATCGGCGGCCGTCGGTGGCGCGTAACAGGTCCGCGGCGATGTCCCCCTCGCCGCGGACGAGGGCCGCGTCCGCGCCGAGCAGCGAGACCTGGCCGGCCTTGGCGGCGGTGCCGACCGTCGCGACCACAGTTGCCCCGGCCAGCTTCGCGCACTGGACGAGCGCGCTCGCCACGCCACCCGAGGCCGAGGGAACGAGTACGAGGTCGCCGGGCCGGACGAGTGCCAGCTGGTTCACCATGTGCCAGGCGGTACTGACGACACACTGCCCAGCGGCAACGGCGAGCGGGTCGTCCGCGGGCTCAAGGGGGACCACCACCCGGGCCGGCACACAGACAAGCTCGCCGTACCCGCCCCAGCGGGTGGTGCCGAAGACCTCGAAGGCCTCGCAGAGATCGGGTCTCCACATGGCACATTGAGCGCAGCGACCGCAGCTGTACTGCTGGAGAGCGGTCACGAGATCCCCGGTCTGGATGGGCCCGGCCCGCTCGCCGACGCCGACGACCGTGCCGGTGAACTCCGCCCCGAGGACCATCGGCAGCTCGAACGGCCACCGGGACGTCCCGGCGCGGGAGTCAAGGTCGGAGTGGTTGACTCCGCAGGCTTGCACCTGGACAAGGACGTCGCCCGGGCCGATCACGGGATCGGGGATGTCCGCGTACCGCATTGCCTCCGCAGGCCCATATTCGTAGAACGTTGCCGCTTTCACCTGGCCGTGACCTCCGAGTCTGAGTTGGGTCGATCATCGGCAGCGGGAAGTCCGCCTGCCGGTGGTGAGAAGCTTCAGCGGGCCGCCCAGACGTCGCCGGCCATCACAGGGGGTGCCCGGCGCTAACGTGGCGGGGCGATCACGGTGCCCGCGTTGCACTCCGGGCCAATTCCGGCAGTGATCTGCTTGGTCAGCAGCACCGAGGCGGCCGAGCTGGCCGCATAAGCGAAGTGATCCGGCGCGATGGCGCTGAAGCCAGGCGCCGGCGGTGTTGAAGTCAGGCACCGGCTGCCACCCCCACTGACGTGACGCCAGAGATACCAGGAGGTCGGAGATGAATATGCACAGCCTTGACCGGGCAGCCTGGGCCGATGACGGCGGGCCTGCTCGGCGCTCGGGCTTGTGTTATGAGGAGAATAGCTGCGCGAAGGCAGGGTACGGGCTGGTTCCAGCGAAATGGCCCACTTGCAGGGAAACCGTCCCCCCGGATGCCGCGGCCGTGTCTCTCGCGGCGGCGATCCGCGTCGCCG
The DNA here is from genome assembly GCA_003541285.1 of Actinomycetota bacterium. Taxonomy (GTDB): domain Bacteria; phylum Actinomycetota; class Actinomycetes; order Streptosporangiales; family Streptosporangiaceae; genus UBA9676. Next base: position 3,101 of record DPMS01000429.1, on the reverse strand, counting down.
GGCTGAACCATGTCACTGGCCGCAGCCGCCCGGTTGCGGTATGAATGAGAGTTAGTCCCCCAGGATCGATGTCCCCGCCCAGGGTCCGTTGGGCTCAGTGGTGAGGCGGAAAGGCCGGCCCGGTGCTGGCGGACTCCACCGCTCAGGCTGGCGGGAGGGATCGACGACGTGGCAGGCGCCCGTGCAGTCCTGCGGCCGGGGCCCAGGCGGGCGGCAGGCCGCCCGCCTGCAGCGGCGCCGCGGGCGGGCCGTGCGGCGCACCCGGTCCTGTATCTTTTCGGCCAGCGGGCCGCTGTCGGTGTGTTCACGTTATTCGTGGTGTCCGTGCTCGTGTTCCTGGCAACCGAGGTCCTGCCTGGCAACGCGGCCAACGCGATTCTCGGGCGCAATGCCGCCAGCAACCCGGTGGCGCTGCACCGGCTGGAGGCGGCGCTGCATCTCAACCGCGGGCTGCTGGACCAGTACTGGCTCTGGTTCTCCGGCTTGTTCACCGGCAACCTCGGCCACTCGCTGGTCAACGGGCAGCCGGTCTGGAGCTACGTCGAACCCAGGCTCATCAACTCCGCCGTGCTGATGCTGGTCACGGGAGTGATCGGCTCGCTGGCCGGCGTGGCGCTCGGCGCGTTCGCCGCGCTCCGCAAGGACGGCTGGTTCGACCATGCCACCTCGGTCACTGCGCTGGCCGTGACCTCGCTGCCGGAGTTCGTGGTCGCCATCGGCCTGGTCATCTTGTTCTCGACCGTGGTCGCGCACCTGCTGCCCGCCGTGTCCTTGCTGCCACCCGGCACATACGCCTGGAACGCCCCGCAGTTACTGATCCTGCCAGTGGTCACCCTGGTCATCGTGATCGTGCCGTACATACAGCGGATGATGCGGGCCGCGATGATCGAGGCGCTGGAGTCCGACTATGTGGAAATGGCACGGCTCAAGGGCGTGCCGATGTGGCGGATCGTGCTCATGCACGCGCTTCCCAACGCCACCGCGCCGACCATCCAGGTCATCGGGCTGAACTTCCTGTACCTGGCAGGCGGCGTGGTCGTGGTGGAGTACGTCTTCGCCTTCCCCGGTATCGGCCAGGGGCTGGTCTACGCCGTCGACAACCGGGATATCCCGGTCATCCAGTTCATTGTCGTCGTGCTCGCCGCGTTCTACGTGTTCATGAACATCGTGACCGACGTGATCGCGCTGCTGGCCACGCCGCGGCGCAGGATTCCCAGGTAGAGCGGAGGGCCCGGGGGTGCATAGGACTGCTGCTGACCCGCGCGCAGGCGCGCCGGCCCGGCCGCGAACGGAGCGGATCCGCCGTCACCAGTGGCTGGCCGTGCTGGGTGCGGCTGTCCGCACCGCGCGGGGCGCCACCGGGCTCGGGCTTGCCTGTTTCGTGGTGGCGATCGCGGTCATCGGCCCGTTCGTGGCGCCGCACCCGCCAGATGCGCTGCTGACGGTCAGCTTCGGGAAGCCGTCCGGGCAGTTCCCCCTTGGCGGCGACTTCCTTGGCCGCGACATCCTGTCCCGGGTCCTGGCAGGCGGCTGGCTGTTGTTGCTGATGGCGGTCACCGCGACGGTGATCGGGATCGCCGCTGGCGCGGCGGCCGGTGTCAGCGCCGCCTATCTGCGGGGGCGCACCGACGGGCTGATCATGCGGTCAGTGGACGTGATCCTGGCGTTTCCCCAGCTGGTGTTCGCACTGCTGCTGCTGAGCATCCTGGGGCCCAAGCTATGGCTGATCGTGCTGGCCGTCGGCATCACCCACGCGCCCGCGGTCGCCCGGGTGCTCCGGTCAGCGACCCTCGACATATCCGAGCGGGACTACGTCAAGGTAGCCGAACTGCAGGGGATGCGCCCGGCGGCGGTTATGGCCAAGGAAATCCTGCCCAGCCTGAGCACTCCGCTGATGGTAGAGGCGGGACTGCGCCTGACCTACTCGATCATCATCATGGCCGGATTGGCATTCCTGGGATTCAGCCAGCCGCCGCCGTCTCCCAACTGGGGGACCATGATCAACGAGAACCGCGCCGGCCTGCCGCTGAACCCCTGGGCTGTGATTGTCCCCGCCCTGGTGATCGCCCTGCTCACCATTGGCACGAACCTGCTGGCCGACGCGATCGGCCGGGTAGCGCTCGGCGTGGACCGCAGGCCCGAGGAGGCGGCGCTCATGGACGACCTGGGCGTGGCCGATGGCAGGCTGACATGAGTGCGGGCCGCGGGCCGGTGCCTGTCACCGGGAACGGCGCGGCGGGGCGTTCCCGGGAATTCCGGCTGGAAGTCCGCGGACTGGAGATCCGCAGCGGCGGTCGCGGGCCCACGGTCGTCAGCGGGATCTGTTTCGCGGTGCGGCCCGGTGAAGTGCTCGGCCTGGTCGGTGAGTCCGGGTCGGGGAAGACCACGGTTGCCCTCGCCCTGCTGGGCCACACCAGGCGTGGCTTGTCCGTCAGCGGCGGGGAGATCCGCCTGGACGGAGTGGACCTGCTGCGGCTGGCCCCCCGCGAGCTGCGGCTGATGCGAGGGGCCAAGGTCGGCTATGTCCCGCAGGACCCGGCGGCTGCGCTGAACCCGGCGCTGCGGATCGGCTACCAGTTGCAGGAGAGCCTGCGGGTGCATCCGGGTGTTGCCGGCGACCCGCAGGCCCGCATCCTCGAGGTCATGCGCGAGGCATACCTGGACGCGACACCGGACATGCTGCACCGGTACCCGCACCAGCTATCGGGTGGCCAGCAGCAGCGCGTCGGGCTTGCCATGGCGTTCGCCTGCCGGCCCTCGCTCATCGTGCTGGACGAGCCCACGACCGGCCTGGATGTGTCCACCCAGCGTCACATCCTCGACACCATGCGGAGCCTGTGCCGCTCCTACGGGGTGGCGGCGGTATACGTCAGCCACGACCTGGCCGTGGTCAGCGAACTGGTGGCCGAGGTGGCCGTCATGTACGCCGGCCGCATCGTGGAGATCGGCGCGGCGGCCGCGCTGTTCCGCAATCCGCTGCACCCCTATACCCGGGGGCTGCTGGCCGCCGTCCCCACCCCGGACCGCGCCGAGGTGCTGGCCGGGATCGACGGGCAGCAGCCGCGGCCGGGTCAGCGCGCCCCCGGCTGCGCGTTCGCCCC
>DPMS01000094.1 GCA_003541285.1 Actinomycetota bacterium | reverse complement strand
AGCGGAACGACGGCCAGGGGACCGCCAGTTGCAGGCCGCCGAAGACCAGCCCGAGCAGCAGGGAGCCGAGCGCGGCGCCGGCGGTGGCCTCCGCGAGCGGGCCTGCGACGTGCGGGGTACCGGCCGATGCCCGGCGGATGATGAGCAGGAACGCCGCGTAGGCGATGGACGTCCCCGTCCCGTAGACGACCCCCGCGAGTGGATGACCGCCACCACTGCCACCGTCGGCCAGACCGGACACCAGGACCACGCCGGTCAGCACCACAGGCAGCGCGAACAGGAATCTCCGCTCCGGGCGCTCCCGCCACAGCAGCCAGGCGGCAGTGGCGACGAACAGCACCTGCAGATTCCCGAGCACGGTGGCGACCCCCGCGCCGACGTCGGCGATCGTGTGGTTCCAGAGCACGAGATCGATGGCCAGGAAACCCCCCGCCACGGCCGCCCCGAGGCGGGCGGACATGCGGCGCGGGCCACGCCCGCGCTGCTCAGCGGCGGCCAGTGCGGTCAGCACCGGCAGAGCCAGCGCGCACCGGTAGAACGCGGCGGTAGCGGTGCCGGTGCCGGAAAGCTTGATCAGGACCGCTGAGGCGGAAATGCAGGCCGCGCCAAGGACGGCCGCCATGACAGCCCTCCGCTCGAGGGGCCGGCGACCAGGCGGGATGCCAGCGGCCGGGGCTGCCGTGGCCGGGGTTGCGGTGGCGGGGGTGCCGGTGGCCTGCGTTGAGTTGTTGCCTGTCATGACCGTTCTCGAATACGGTGCTGACATGGCGCCAAGACTACGAGAGCAGCCAGACAGGAGTCAACGGGGTTTTGGTCCTGACCTGCTGGAAGCGCTCGCCGCCTGCGTCGAACTGATCAACACGGGCCGGCCCGGTGCCGCGGACGGCATCCGCACGGTCGCGGATGTCCAGTCGTTCGGCCGGCGTTATGCATTCCACGGGCGGGCCGCCGGGGCGGGGGACATCGCCAGGTTGCGCGCGCACCGCGACGGCCTCGCCGCCGTCGTGGCCGCCTGCGACAGGGCCGACGAGGATGCGGCCATCGCCATGCTGAACGCTCTGCTCAGGAAGACTGGGGCGGTTCCCCAGATCGTGGCCCACGATGGGCGCGGGCCTCACATCCACGTGTCCCGGCCTGCTACTCCGCTGGCAGACCGGATGGCCGCCCACTTCGCCATGGCTCTCGCCGAGATGGTGGTGATGGGCGAGAGCGGCCGACTCCGCAGCTGCGCTTCGCCGTCCTGCCAGGCCGTGTTCGTTGACCTGTCCCGGAACCGGTCGCGCCGGTTCTGCGACAGCCGGACCTGCGGCAACCGGCTTCATGTCGCGGCCTACCGTGCTCGCAGGTCAGCGGCTGGGCAGGGGTCAGCCAGGTCAGCCTGACTGCTCGACGGCGATCTTGCGGCCTTCCGGCTTGGCCTCGGCCACCGGCACACTGACCTCAAGGATCCCCTTGTCGTAGCGTGCTGTGATGTGCTCGGTGTCCGCCCGCTCGGGCAGGGTGACGGACCGGTCGAACGAGCCGTAACGGAACTCGGAGCGGTGCGGCTCCTTGTGCTCCTCGCGCCGTTCGGCGTGGATGGTGAGTGTCCCGTCAGTCACCGTGACCTCGATGTCCTTCGCGGGATCCATGCCCGGCAGTTCGGCGCGGACGACGTAGTGGTCATCGGCGACGTAATCCTCGACGCGGAATGTCTGGTTGGGTCCGAACGGCAGCAACGTCGCCCACGGCGAGTCCAGCCAGTCGAACATGTCAGGGACCATGCCCTGGCGGCGTGCCAGTCTGGCCATGACGGCCTCCTTCTCTTGTGATCTTCTATGGGGTTCGGTCCTGGCCTGCTAGCCCGGTCTGTTGTGCCGGCCGGGGTCCGGCTGGCTAGGTCGGCCCGGCTGCCGGGAAACGGAGCCGGGCGGCGACCTCAGCGGGCGGGTTGTGGACGGCAGCCACCTCCCCGCCGTCGTTGAGGGTCTTGACCACCATCTCCTCGATGAGGTCCGGGACCGCCCGGGCTGCGGTGGGCCCATCCGGGCAGCCGTCGCCAGTGCTGCTCAGGACGCCACACTGCGTGCAGCAGAACCCGGGCACCAGCCCGCCCACCGGCACCATCAGCAGCGCGACCGCGTGCTGGTTGACCGCGGTCAGGCAGGGCTCCAGGCCCATCGCGATCAGCTGGCTCGGTGGTTCCTGCCAGAACTGGCTGACCAGGCGCTGCTCGTGTGCGTCGACCCAGTTCCCGATGACCGGGTCCGCCAGCGCCTGAACCTTGGCTGGGGTCAGGGTGTGCGGGTCGGCGATGAAGCTGCCGGCCACCTGCTCACGCATCGCTTTCGGGAGAGTGGCGAGGAACTGGGGGGTGGTCTGCTCGTGCCCGCCCACGACCAGCAGCCGGCTCCCGTTGGCGTGGGCGGCCTGCTCGATGATCGCCGCCGTGTCGTGGTAGTGGTGGCGGGCAAGCTGGATGATGCGTTCGTGGACCCGGTGGGATTCCAGGCCATACCAGCCGCCGAAGCCCTGGCTCCGCACCCAGCTCCGCACGCTGTCCGCAGCTGGTACCGCCATATCGGACCTGCCGACGGTATCGATCCGCTCCCCGGCCACCCGCAACAGCCATGCGTGCTGCTGGTCGATCACGGCGACCAGGTAGACGGGGTGCCGCTGAATCGCGACCAGCAGCGGGCGCACGTGCGGCCGGGTCGCCAGGACGGCCCGCTCGGGCAGCTGGCTGGGCAGCGGGATGGTCTCGGCCAGATGTGGCTGGGCGGAGACGAAGATCGCGACGGTGTGGCCCAGCCAGTCGCGGCCATGTTGCTCCAGCAGGCGCCGCACCAGCTGCCGGTCCTCCTGGCGCACCTGGATCGGGCCGGTGCCGTTCCCGTCCCGGGCGGCCAGCGCGAACAGCTCGCCGGCCCGGGCTGGCAACCCGCGCCGCGCATCCGGGTCCATCGGCACCGAAAGATACAGCGACAGCACCGACGGCCCGGCGGCCTCGATCCCCAGTAGCTTCTCCACCTCGGCGTGGCTTATCACGATGTCCCCTCCGTCCCGGTGTTATCCGACGACGTCCGTGCGGGTGCGGCAGTTGCCGCCGCAGGCTTGCCCGCCGGGGTGTTGCCCGCCGCAGGCTTGCCCGCTGGGGTTTTGCCC
>DPMS01000090.1 GCA_003541285.1 Actinomycetota bacterium | reverse complement strand
ATATATCACCGAAAAATGTCCGCTATCATGGCCGGAGCGCTGATGATCCGTCATGGCTGGCCGCTAAGTGCCGCTATCACGACCTGAATCGACCACATGCCCGGCCACCAGGTCCGCGGCCGTCACCACCCCCGGCCGGGCCGCCGACCCAAGACGTTCACCCTCAGCACGCGCATCCATGGCCCGAGGATGATCCCGCGGTCAGTTCCGTGCAGGCAGAACCACCGACCTTCGAGTCCAGGACCTGGCCGGCGCACTCGCCGCCATGCTGTTCACGGTCACCGGCATCACCAACAGGAGCCTGCGCGCCCCGATGACCGGCCTTCTGCACCGCCCCCGCACATTCTCCGCGGGCTGCGGCGTGGAGGCGTGGGCTGCGCCGGGGGGAATCGGCCATGGGCAGGCGCTACAGGCTGAGGTGGATGCGAAGCGCTTGGTCGAGTTGGGTGATGAGTGCCGCTGGCAGTTCGCCTATCCGCTTGCCAACGCGTTCGACGGCGATGGAGCGGACCTGCTCAGCCTGTGCTTTGGAGTCGTGGGGCAATCCGCTCTGCTGGGCCGGCAGCAGGACCTGGAATGGGTAGATGCGTTCGATGTTGGAGGTCACCGGCACGACTGTGATCACGCCGCGGCCGAGGCGCGCCGCTGCGGCGTTGGCGGCATCGTTGCTGACAACAACGGCTGGACGGGTCTTGCCTGCTTCGGACCCGCGAGTGGGGTCATGGATGACGCGGACGATCTCGCCCCGGCGCATCTAGCTTCCCAGACCGTCGGCGACCGCTGCTTCCCATGCCTCGGCATCCCCGGAGGCGCTCCAGGAAGCCCACGCCTCCTCGTACGCGTTTCCAAGCTGGCTGGCCCGCAGTAGCCCGACAGCCTTATGCAGGACAGCGGACCGGGACTCGATGCCCTGAGCCTGGGCGTATGAGTCCAGGAACTCGACATCGTCCTCAGGCAGGCTCACACTCACCTTCATACCATAGATACTACCCAAGATACGACTGTGGTAGCAAGATCCCCTCCGTGGGTGCTCAGCTGTGGAAAGTGGCACATATTGATAATGCCGCTATCGCCTGCGCTATTGCGCGCGTTGTGGTCAGCCGGGCTTACGTGCAAGGTTTGCCAGATTGAGGACTACTCACCACAAATGGGCAACTGACTAGCAGCTGGATGTGCGACACGCCGAAAGTTAGTCAGGGGCCTGGTGTTAAAGGTGAGCTTAAAGTAGACCCTGAGTACCCAGGCTCTGCCTTAGCTTTCCCCGCGTGATGGATGCCTGCGCGCGCGGCATCTGCCGCATGGGAGGGAGGTGTTAGCCACGGATAAGAACCGCAAGGGTTCCGCCCGGAAAGGCCGGGTCTGGTGGGTGTTGGTGCCCGCTGGTCTAACCGCTGCTGCGGCTCTCGCACAGCTCGCCGCAGTGGTGCTGGCCCTGAGCCATCGCTAGCGGGTACTCAATACCCTCACAGTGGCCTAACCCGGTTACCGGGTTAGGCCACTTCTATTCCGGGGCTTCATGCATGTTAGGAAAGCATGCGCCCAGTCACTAGGTAGGACGCATGGATACCACGGTAAGTTGCTCGCTAGCTTGAACTGAGTAGAAAACGATGTGCCAAATCATCACACACGATAGTAAAGCTACTGATCCATACGGCTGCGGCCGCCGACAGGCACCAATACCCGCGCCAGTAGCCCAGAGGATCACGAGCTGGATTCAATGGTACATATTGACGGTGCCGCTATTACAGCCCCTGTCGGCCACATCCCAGTGATCATGAAGCGGGCAGCGGAGTCACTGGGGCCTGTGTGGTGAAACTGGCGAACGGGGCTGGTGTGGTGCGCAGCCTGGCCTGGCAGCGCCCTCGCCGCACCCGAGGTGGGCTACCCCAGGCCGGCGGGCTCGCGGCGGTAGGGCAAAGGCGTCGCCGGGTCGGGTGAGTCGATCTCCCGGGCGAGACGGTGCCCGTCGAAGATCGCCTCCGAGAGCAGCCGGGGAGCGACCGCGTCGCCGATCCGGTACAGCGCGCTGATCCCGGCGGCCGCCAGCGCCGCCGGGTCCGCGGCCAGCTCCAGGTAGAGCCCGTCGTCGGAGACCTGCTGGGTGACCAGCACCACCCCGTCGCACCTGGCCGACCAGGGCTCACCGTAGCGGTCATGGCCCAGCACCATCCATGGCCCGCCGTCATCCAGCACCGCCAACGGCTCGCCGTCGCCCTGCACCAGCAGGTGCCCGCCGTCATCCAGCACCGGCCAGGGCGGGCCGTCCTCCAGCACCGGCCAGGGCGGGCCGTCCTCCCGCGCCGGCCCGGGCTCACCCTGACGGCCGGCCGCCACCGGCCGGGGAGCGATCCCGGTGATAGTGGTCGCGTGCCGGACCCACACCCCGGCCTGGTGCAGGTGAGCGCGCAGCATGTCTCCTTCCAGGGTCTCGTCGCTGACCGGCGACAGCACCGGGAAGGTGGTCACCACCGTCACCTCGAATCCCTCACCTGCCAGCAGTTCGGCCACCCCCGGGGCGACGTAGTAGCCGTCGGTGTCGTACACCACCACCCGCCGCCCGGGCGGGCGCTTGCCCGCGCACACCTGCTCCGGCGTGAGCACATGCGGCAGCGACGGATCAGCGCCGGGCATGGGCGACGGATGCCCGGGCTGGACCCCGTCTCCCCGCCAGGATGAGCCGGTGGCGATCACCACCACCTCCGCGCCATAACCGAGCACGTCTGCCGCGGCGAGCCGCCGCCCGGTGATCACCTCAACGCCTGGCAGAAGCCCCAGCTGGACGGCTCGCCAGTCCACCAACCGCCCCCAGTCGCCCAGCCCCGGCAGCCGCCGGGTCCAGCGCAGCCGGCCGCCGATCTCCGGCTCCGCCTCGGCCACGTGCACCGCCCGGAACCCGCGCCTGCCCAGCACCACCGCACATTCGAGCCCGGCCGGCCCGGCGCCGACGATCAGCACCGGCCGGTCAGCGCCGGTGGCCTGGCCGAACACCTCGGGGTGCCAGCCTCGGCGGTACTCCTCCCCGGCAGTGGCGTTCTGCACGCAGCCGACGTGGCGGAACGTCTCCTCCCGCAGGATGCAGATGTTGGACCCGGTGCACTCGCGGATCTCGCCGAGCCGCCCCTCGGCGATCTTGCGCGGCAGGAACGGGTCGGCGATGGCCTGCCTGGCCGAGCCGATGAGGTCGACGGCGCCCGACCGGATCACCTCCGTCATCAGGTCCGGGCTGGAGTACCGGCCGACCGCCACGACCGGCTTGGCCGTCGCCTCGCGTACCCGGTGGGCCCAGGGCCGCTGGTGACCCTCCGGGTAGTAACGCGAGGTACCCGAATCCTCCGGCCACGTGCCTACTGTCACGTCCCAGAGGTCGACCAGGTGATCGGCCATGGCCACCAGGGCCAGCATCTCGTCCACGCCGATGCCGGGCAGCCCGCCCGCCCCGGGCACGCCGGAGTCACCGTGCACGGCGACCCTGGTCGCGATCGCGCACTCAGCCCCGACCGCGTCCCGCACAGCGGCCAGGGTCTCCAGCCAGAACCGGCCCCGGTTCGCCAGGCTGCCCCCGTAGCCGTCGGACCGCCGGTTGGTCACCGCCGACAGGAACTGGGTCATCAGGTAACCATGCGCCCCGTACACGTACACGATGTCGAACCCAGCCCCGGCGGCCCTGCGGGCGGCCTCCACCCAGTCCCGCTGGACACGCGCGATGTCGTCACGCGTCATCTGCTTCGCCAGCCCGCCCCATTGCAGCTCCGAGGTGATCTGGCTGGGGGCCAGCCGGGCCAGGCGCGAACTGCCGTTGGGGCTGGACGCGCCACCGTGGAACAGTTCCAGCCCGGCCAGCGAGCCGTGGCCGTGGATCGCGTCAGCGGCCAGGGTGAGCGCCCGGGCGTCCGCCTCGTCCCACAGATCCGCGCTGACCGCCGGGACCTCGTCGGAGTCGGCCGACACGGGCGCGTACTCAACGCAGACCCCGCCCCAGCCGCCCTCGGCCTTGATCGCGCGGAACGCCGCCTGCGTCCGCGGCTTGCGCGACCCGAACCCGGAAGCGTGGGGCACCTGGTAGAAGCGGTTGGGCAGCGTCTTGGGGCCGATCACCACCGGCTCGAACAAGATCGCGTGCCTAGCGTCCACCAGGACCGCCAGCACTACCGGCACTGCCAGCACCGGCACTGCCAGCACCGGCACTGCCACCACCAC